>JAEUTM010000446.1 GCA_016788025.1 Bacteroidia bacterium | reverse complement strand
TGACCTTTCTTCCTTTGCCGCAGGAAGTTATTTCATCCGTTTCGAATCCGGTTCCACAAGCAGTTTCAAAAAGCTCTTGATCGAAAAATAAACCGCATTCAGATCTTTCGTTACCCGAGGAAAGATCTCTTTCAAACCTCCTTCTCTCCGGCAACAGGTTTTGCCGGTAATAGAGAAGGAGGTTTTTTGTTTTTATGACTATTAGTTGTAAAAAATCCTCCAATTTTCTGCCGCAGAAGCCTAATATCTATGATTTGTAGCAATGCCCCCTGTGCATTAGCCGTACCTTTACTTTATGGAAAGACACGTGATGCATATGGACCTCGACAGTTTCTTTGTATCTGTTGAAAGAAAAAATAATCCTAAACTGATAGGTAAGCCTGTTCTGGTTGGTGGCAGTAGTGACCGCGGTGTGGTGGCATCCTGCAGTTACGAGGCCAGGAGTTATGGTGTACACTCTGCCATGCCGATGCGACTAGCGAAACAATTGTGCCCTGACGCTATTGTTGTAAGAGGCGATCACGATCAATACAGTAAGTACTCAAATGAGGTAACCGACATTATCCGGGAAAGCGTTCCTCTTTACGAGAAGGCTTCCATTGATGAATTTTATGTAGATCTGACCGGAATGGATAAGTTTTTCGGATGTTACAAACTGGCTACTGAGATCCGAAAAAAAATAATTCATGAAACAGACTTGCCTATTTCCTTCGCTTTATCCGTTAACAAAACGGTTGCCAAGATTGGTACAGGAGAGGTTAAACCCAATAACCAGATAGAAATAAAAGCAGGAACAGAAAAGGAGTATCTCGCGCCTCTGTCAGTAAGGAAAATTCCGATGGTAGGAGATAAAACCTACCAGATCTTGCGTGGTATGGGGATTGAAAAAGTAAAAACAGTGCAGGAAATGCCCGCAAAAGTAATGCAACAGGTTCTGGGCGACAATGGACTGTCATTATGGAAAAAAGCAAACGGCATTGACAATTCACCGGTTGAACCATACAACGAACGAAAATCAATTTCCACAGAGTGTACTTTTGAGCAGGACACCATTGACACCTACCATTTGAAACGCGTATTGGTAAGCATGACTGAAAAACTTGCTTATCAGTTGCGCAGCGAAGAGAAACTGACCGCGTGTGTCACCGTAAAAATTCGCTATTCTGACTTTAACACTTACACCATGCAGGCAAAGGTGCCCTATACAGCCCTCGACAGCGTGCTCATTGAAAAAGTAAAAGAGCTGTTCGATAAATTATTTCAGAAGCGTTTGCTGATTCGACTCATTGGCGTGAAGTTTAGTCACCTTATCCGTGGAACTTATCAGTTTCAGTTATTTGAGGACACTGCGGAGCAGGTGCAATTGTATGCTGCGATGGATAAACTTCGTCAGCGTTTTGGAGAAGAAGCGGTAATGCGGGCCGCGGGTTTGGGCTTGAATAAAAGGGAAACGAGTTTGTTTAATGGTGTTAAGGCTGCGCTCAGCATGACTGGAGCTTTAAGTAGAAATTCGCAAAACAATAAAATAACCTTGGGCGATTCTCAGCTAGACGGGAGTTCTGACTGATCGTCCAAAAAAAACGGTCACCCTGAGCGTAGTCGAAGGGAAATGAAAAGAAAAAGTGGGCTTATACGTTTATATTCTAAAATGTTCAGATGACTCATTTTATACTGGGGTAACAAATAACATTGAAAATAGAGTTGAAATGCATAATTCTGGAATGAATAAAGATGCCTACACACATTGTCGGCGGCCAGTTTCTCTTGAATGGTTTAACTACTTTCCTTCAAATATGGAAGCAATTCGCTGGGAAAAGAAAATTAAAGGCTGGACTCGGAAAAAGAAACAGGCGTTAATAGACGACAAATTTGATTTGTTACACGAACTATCTGAATGTAAAAATGAAACGAACTATAAGATAAGTCTTCGACTACGCTCAGACTGACTGGCCTTCGACTACGCTCAGACTGACTGGTCTTCGACTACGCTCAGACTGAATGACATAGATTGCGATCAGACTCACCAATTCGGGGTTCTTAGACTGATCGGATCCGCTACAACTAAATCAAATGCTACTCAACTGCCACACATATTACAGCTTCGGATACGGGGTCCTTCCGGTAAAAAAACTAATCAGGGAAGTCTGGGACAGGGGTTACCGCAGTTTTGTGTTATCTGACATAAACAATACCTCAGCGATACTTGACACTCTCCGGATGTGTGACAATAAACCAATGAAAGCAATTCCGGGAATCGATTTTAGAAACGGCATCAAACAACGTTATATCGGCATAGCTAAAAATAACCTGGGGTTTAAGGAACTTAATGAACATCTGAGCGAACACCTGCATCAAAAAAGAGACTTTAATGTTCGCCCGGAACATTTGGAAAAACTTGGAAATACCTTCCTTATCTATCCCCTGAGCGCCTACGACGGCAAGCCCTTACAAGAAAATGAATTTATTGGAGTTACTTGTGCTGAACTTACAAAATTTCATTTTTTTAAGGCGGCGCATCTCCGAAATAAAATGATCGTATTACATCCCTTTTCGTTTATTACAAAAGATCATCTTAAGACCCACCAACTCTTGCGCGCTATTCATGAAAATGAACTTTTAAGCAAACTCCCCAAAGACCAACACGTATCGGAAGGATTTGAAATTCTTAGCAAAGACGAATTATACAACTCATTTTTAGAATATCCGGAGATCATTCAAAATACTGAAATGATCTTAGATTCCTGCAATGTGAAATTTGAATTCGGAAAACTTGCAAATAAAAATTTAAAATACTACACCAAAAGCAAAGAAGAAGATTTGCGACTTTTGCGAGATGAGGCTATAAAAGGCTTGAGCTACCGTTACCCTGAAATTACACCTGAAATACAAGAGAGGCTTGAAAAAGAACTCCGCATCATTGAGAAGATGAACTTTGCTTCCTATTTTCTCATTAATTGGGATATTACGAGTTACGCCCGGAGCAAAGGCTACTTCTATGTCGGCAGAGGTAGTGGCGCAAACAGCATGGTAGCGTATTTGCTTAGAATAACTGACGTTGATCCCATTGACCTTGACCTCTATTTTGAAAGGTTCATCAATGAAAACCGAAGTAATGCGCCAGATTTTGACATTGACTTTTCCTGGACCGATCGCGACGATATAACGGAATATATCTTCCAACGCTTCGGCAGAGAAAGAACAGCGTTGCTTGCTACCTATGCCACCTATCAGCACGATGCAATAACCAGGGAACTTGGAAAAGTTTTTGGCTTGCCGCCTGACGAGATCAACAAACTACAAAAATTTAAAAAGGCAGAGGAAGTCGAAGATCCTATCGCAAAAGAGATATTGACGTTCAGCGAGAAAATTACAGGCTTTCCAAGTCACCTAAGCATACATGCCAGCGGGATCCTGATCTCTGAAGAGTCAACGACGACGTACACTGCTACATTTATGCCGCCCAAAGGTTATCCCACAACGCAGTTTAGCATGCTCGAGGCAGAAGATATAGGCCTTTTTAAGTTCGATATTTTAAGTCAGCGTGGGCTCGGAAAAATTAAAGATGCTGTTGAGATCATCAAAAAAAATAAAAATGTCGAAATAGACATTCATGATGTAGCAAGGTTCAAAGTTGATGAGGAAATAAAAAAATTATTAAGTGTCGGTAAATGTATCGGTTGTTTTTATGTGGAATCACCAGCCATGCGAATGCTCCTGGCTAAACTACAAGCCGATGATTACCTGAGACTCGTCGCGGCAAGTTCAATTATTCGTCCGGGAGTTTCAAAAAGCGGAATGATGAATGAATATATCGTCAGATACCGAAAAAAAGAAGTACGCGATAAAGCTCAGGCTGAACTACCCGAATTGTACGAGCTCCTTAAAGAAACATATGGGGTAATGGTGTACCAGGAAGATGTTATTAAAATAGCGCATTTGTTTGCAGGCCTGTCCTTGGCTGATGCTGATTACCTGAGACGAGGCATGAGCTGGAAATTTAAGCAGCGGAATGAATTCCACGTAGTAAAAGAAAAGTTTTTCAATAATTGTCTGGCAAAAGGTCATAAATGGGAGACGATAAATAATATCTGGATCCAAATCGAAAGCTTCGCGAATTTTGCATTTTCAAAAGGACATTCTGCAAGCTACGCCGTGGAGAGTTACCAGGCGCTTTATCTAAAGGCATATTTTCCTTTGGAATACATGGTTGCCACTCTGAATAATGGTGGGGGCTTTTATCAAAGTGACTTGTACATTCACGAGGCCAGGATGCATGGCGCCAGCGTTGTAGCCCCTTGCATCAACAACAGCACCCACGATTCGGAAATCAAAGGAAACACCATTTACCTCGGACTGGGAATGATCAACCAGCTTGAAAAAGAACTTGTAAAAACAATCGTGAATGAACGTGAACTTAATGGTCCTTATACGGATCTATATCAGTTCATTAAACGAATCAATGTAAGCATAGAACAACTACGTATTATTATTCGTGCCGGAGCATTTCACACACTTTACCAAAACAAACGCGCTCTGCTATGGGAAGCGCATATGATGATAAGTCCGGTTAAAACAAAAGATGACCCGGGAGATCTATTCGAAATTGAACCCCAGAAATACACGCTTCCCGAACTCGAGAACAGCTGGCAAGAAGATGCATACGATGAAATTGAATTATTTGGATTCTCACTTTGTTCTCCTTTTAAGTTATTGAAAGAACCCGTTAAAAATGCCGTGCTCGCCAGCGATCTTAAAAACAATATTGGAAAAACAATGGAGATTGTTGGTTACCTGGTGAATATTAAAACAACCTGGACCAGTAGTGGGGAAAAGATGTTCTTCGGCACGTTCCTGGATCAGGAAGGCCATTGGATCGACACCGTGCATTTTCCACCTTCTGCAAAAGCGCATCCCTTTAGCGGTCCGGGTGTTTATAGCATTATAGGGCGAGTGAGTGAGGAGTTTGACTTTATCTCGATAGACGTTTCTTACCAGCGAAGGCTTTCCACTATGAACCGCGATGACAACAAGCCTTTCTCCAGAGCCAATAAAGACAGGGTTTACCAAAAAGGTTAAGGCCCGGAAACCAGTTTATTTTTAATTTTTTTGCCTGCCTTTTAAGGCTTATCTTTATTGGCTTTTACAGCGAGACCTATGGAATATAATTTCAGAGAGATAGAACAAAAATGGCAGAAATTTTGGGCGGATAAAAAAACATTCCGCGCTGAAGACAGTTCATCAAAACAAAAGTATTATGTACTTGACATGTTCCCCTACCCTTCCGGTGCGGGCCTTCATGTTGGTCATCCTTTGGGTTACATCGCTTCTGATATTATGGCCCGTTACAAACGTCACAAGGGCTTTAATGTACTTCATCCAATGGGATACGACTCCTTTGGATTACCGGCTGAGCAATACGCCATTCAAACGGGCCAACATCCACGTATCACCACTGAACAAAATATTGCCCGTTATCGCGAGCAAATGGATAAAATTGGTTTTTCATTTGACTGGGAACGTGAGATAAGAACTTCGGATCCTGAATACTATAAATGGACGCAGTGGATCTTCATTCAAATCTTCAATTCATGGTATAATAAGACAAGTGATAAAGCAGAAAAAATTGAGAGTCTTATTTCTGAATTTGAAAAAAACGGAAACGCAAAAGTAAATGCTGTTTGCGACGAAGAGACACCTTCATTTACTGCAGAACAATGGAAGAACTTTTCTGAAAAAGAAAAGTCTGATGCCTTGATGCACTATCGCATTGCATATCTTGGAGAAGCTTATGTAAACTGGTGCGCTGCTTTAGGGACCGTCCTCGCAAATGATGAAGTAAAAGATGGTGTAAGCGAACGCGGTGGTTACCCGGTTGAACGAAAATTGATGAAACAATGGAGCATGCGCATTACGGCTTATGCTCAACGTTTGTTAGACGGACTTGAGAGCATTGACTGGAGTGACAGTTTGAAAGAATCTCAGCGTTATTGGATTGGGCGCTCGGAGGGGACAAGTTTAAAATTCAGCCTCATCCCCAACCCTTCTCCAGAGGAGAAGGGAGATGATACTTCTTTTTCAAAAGTAGAAGAGGAAGCTGAGCGCTATTGGCAAACTGCTAACCCAAATGTGTATGGAATTTTAAAACAATTTGCTCGTGAAAATAAACAACCGTTAACGGAGAGCGAAGATATTCTTTGGCAAGCCTTGAGAAATAGAAAGTTAGGCGTAAAATTTAGAAGGCAACACCCTATTGATAGTTACATTGCCGATTTCATTTCTCTGGAAGCAAAATTGATTATTGAAGTTGACGGAGAAATTCACAATTCGACTAAAGAATACGATGACAATCGCACAGCTATTCTAAATCAATTAGGGTTTAAGGTTATTCGTTTTTCCAATAAAGAGGTAAAAAACAATCTCCAAAAGGTACTAGAAGCTATCAAGGCCGAAACCAAGTCCCTCTCTCAGGGAGAGGGATTTAGGGAGAGGCCGGAAATAGAGGTCTTCACCACCCGCCCTGATACTGTATTTGGCGTTTCGTTTGTAACGCTGGCTCCGGAGCATGAATTGGTTGAGAAAATTACAACGCCTGAACAAAAATCTGCTGTTGAAGAGTACGTAACAAAAGCGAAGAATCGCAGTGAGCGCGAAAGACAGGCTGATGTAAATAAGGTTAGTGGCGTTTTTACAGGTTCTTATGTAGAACATCCTTTTACAGGAAAACAAATTCCGATCTGGGTTGGAGATTATGTATTGGCTGGTTATGGAACAGGCGCCGTAATGGCAGTACCTGCTCACGATGAGCGTGATTTTAAATTTGCAACACATTTTGGCCTGGCTAAACCCCAGGTTATTACACCTCCAACAGAATTTGATCTTGAAAAAGCCTCATGGGATGAGAAAGAAGGAAAAATGATCAATTCAGATTTCCTGAATGGATTGGAAGTAAAAGAAGCGATTAAAAAGGCCATTTCAGAAATTGAAAAACGCGGATTGGGTAAAGGAAAAGTAAATTTCCGTTTGCGTGATGCAGTGTTTGGTAGACAACGGTATTGGGGAGAACCTATTCCTATCTATTATAAAGATGGAATTCCGCAGGCGCTTTCTGAAAATGAGCTTCCATTAGTATTGCCCGAAGTAGATAAATATCTGCCAACGGAAGACGGAGAGCCACCACTGGCCCGTGCTTCGGCGTCCTGGAAAAAGGACGGCAAATACGAATACGAGACGACCACAATGCCAGGCTGGGCGGGATCGTCTTGGTACTTCTTACGCTACATGGATCCTAAGAACAGTAAGCAGTTTGCAAGTAGGCAATTAACAGATTACTGGCAGAATGTTGACTTATATATTGGCGGCAGCGAACATGCAACCGGACATTTATTATACGTACGTTTCTGGACAAAATTTTTGAATGATCTGGGATTGATTTCCATGGATGAACCTGCAAAGAAATTAATTAACCAGGGGATGATACAGGGGATATCTCAATTTGCACATGTAATAAGGATTGTTCCTGAAAAGAATGCTCAATACTCCAATCTTAAAGGAAAATCAATAAGAGTCTTAGAAAATGGAAAAAACATTTTAGAAATTCCACTAGAGGATAAGGAAGACTATTATCCTATCTATTGCAACGCAAACACTAATCTAGAATTTAGATTTGTGGTAAACGGCCAAGAAATTGAAACCGGAATATATCCAATGCATGCAACGGCCCTTTTCACAAAGGAAGTAACTGTTGCTTCAAAGACATATTCCGTGCACGGGTTGTTAGAGAATTTTCTTCGGGCAGAACCTCGCTATAGACCTATCGTTATTACCGATTTTCCTGTTAAAGCATACTGGCATTATGATAATAGAGCTTGGTTTGCATTTGATAAAACAACTCTAATAGAAGACCAATCTAAGCCTTTATGGGTAACAAGTCCTGAAGTAGAAAAAATGTCGAAGTCAAAACTTAATGTAATTACTCCCGACAACAATCCTTTTCCTTTAAGAAAAGAACTTGAGGACGATTACAAATTCTATTTCCCCGACCAACAAATCGAAGAGTTTATACTTCCGGGAATCATTGAAAAATTTGGCACCGACACTCTCCGTCTCTACGAAATGTTTTTAGGTCCTTTGGAACAAAGCAAACCATGGAATACCAATGGCATTACCGGCGTTGCGGGCTTCCTTAAAAAATTATGGAGATTGTTCTATGGTAGCGGAAATTTCGCCGTGACAGATACTGAACCTACAAAAGGCGAATTAAAATCCCTTCATAAAACCATCAAAAAAATAACAGAAGATATTGAGCGTTTCTCTTTTAATACGTCGGTGAGCAATTTTATGATTTGTGTAA
>JAEUTM010000422.1 GCA_016788025.1 Bacteroidia bacterium | reverse complement strand
AAAAAAGTGGTTTTCATTGGGTAAATCCTCTTTACTTAAGAAGGATTGTTTCATTAAGAGCGCGAAATCTCAACGGACAATCTCTGAAAGTAAACGATAAGAATGGTAACCCGGTTGAAATTGCAGCGGTAATCGTATGGCAGGTAAAAGATACTGCAAAAGCAATTTTTGAAGTGGACGATTATATTAAATATGTAACCATTCAAAGTGAGGCTGCCGTGAGGCACCTGGCTGGAAGTTGCCCTTACGATAATTTTGAGGATGAAAAAGCAGAAATTACTTTACGCGGTGGTGCAGAAAAAGTGAGTCACCTGTTGGAAGAAGAATTAAACGAGCGTCTCGCCCCGGCCGGAATTAAAGTAATGGAAGCGCGCATCAGTCACTTAGCTTATGCACAGGAAATTGCCGGTGCCATGTTAAGAAGACAACAAGCCAGTGCAGTAGTTGCCGCCAGAAGACAAATTGTTGAAGGGGCAGTTGGCATGGTAGAAATGGCTCTTGCAAAATTATCTGAACGCGAAATTGTGCACCTGGATGAAGAGCGTAAGGCCGCCATGGTAAGTAATTTACTGGTTGTTTTGTGTGGAGATAAAGAAGTTAATCCGGTGGTGAATACGGGGACTTTGCATCATTAGAATTTAGATTTAAGATCCGAGATTTGAGATTTGAGGTGAAAGACTCAATCTTAAATCTTAAGTCTTAAATCTTAAATCATTTTATTCATGTCAGAAAAAAAAGCATTTGTACTGAGGATCAGTCCAGACACGCTGAAGCATCTGCAAAAGTGGGCAGATGACGAATTCAGGAGTGTAAATGGACAGATTGAATATTTGCTGCAAAAGGCCTTGCAGGAAAGCGGACGCATTAAACTAAAAAATGAACCTAAGAAGAAGGAGTAGCCGAAAGCTGCTCTTTTTTTTGTTTTATATTTGATCATATTATTTGTCATTGAATTATTAAAAATGGAAATAATCCTAAAACCAGTAGCGACAGTCCGAAATTCAAGAACTCAGCCTCTTGATGACAATTGGGAGCCCGTAATTTCTATCCTTGAGCTTGCCGAAGATATTCCCGTAGAAGCCTTTGAAAATATTTCTGATTTCTCTCATCTTGAGATCATTTATTATTTTGATAAAGTAAAGAACGAAGAAATCGTTTTTTCAGGTCGGCCAAGAGGCAACCCAAGGTACCCACTGGTTGGTATTTTCGGACAGCGCAAAAAAGACAGACCGAATAAAATCGGACTTTCAACGGTTGAACTCCTTGAGCACAAAGGAAGGACTTTAAAGGTAAGATATCTCGATGCTATTGACGGTACCCCTGTTTTAGATATTAAACCGGTTTTCAGCGAATTTCAACCTAAAGGAGAAATAAGGCAACCATCATGGGTTAGCGATTTGATGCAGGCATATTGGAAAGAAAATAATAAATGACCGAACACATAGTCATATGTCTCTTTGCCCTGTTCGGTTCCGGGCTTACCTTTTTCTCCGGCTTTGGTTTGGGGACTTTGCTCGTTCCGGTATTTGCGGCTTTCTTTCCTATTGAACTGGCTATTGCGCTTACTGCCATTGTTCATTTTTTAAATAATATTTTCAAATGTATACTCGTTGGAAAACATGCCAATAAAAAAATTGTCCTGCGCTTCGGCTTGCCTGCAATTCTCTCTGCTTTTTTGGGTGCTTATGTTCTAACACTTATTTCAGATGCCCCACCACTCTATTATTATTCTGTCAGCGGAAAGGTACTGTCCATAACAGCCGTAAAACTAACCATTGCAATTTTACTTTTTGTATTCTCACTTTTTGAGTTAGTTCCAAAACTCAGTAAACTCAATTTCGATCAAAAATACATTCCACTGGGAGGGCTGCTAAGCGGCTTCTTCGGAGGTCTCTCTGGAAATCAGGGGGCTTTGCGGTCTGCCTTTTTGCTAAGGACCAATTTATCCAAAGAGAGTTTTATCGCAACAGGTGTTGTTATTGCCGTAATGATTGATATCTCGCGACTGATCGTTTATTCGACCGATATTTTTAAGCATGGCGCCAGCATTAACTATTCCCTGTTGATTGCGGCCAGTCTTTCAGCTTTCGCCGGAGCTTTAATAGGCAATACTGTCCTCAAAAAAATCACTATAAAAACCTTGCAGACAATAGTTGGCGTTATGCTAATAATATTTTCAATCCTTTTAGGCTGTGGCCTTATTTAATACGATGATCATCAGAGAAGCAATTAAAACAGACATTCCAAGACTCCAGGTTATAAGAAACTCGGTAAAAGAAAACGCACTTTCCAATCCGGCTTTGGTAAAAGATGAGGACTATCTCGAATTTATGTTTGAAAGAGGAAAAGGATGGGTTTGCGAAGTGAACGATGTAATCGTTGGATTCTCTATCGTTGACCTGAAAGAAAATAATGTATGGGCTCTTTTTGTTCAGCCAGGAAACGACAAACAAGGTGTAGGCCGGAAACTTCACAATGTTATGCTTGATTGGTATTTTTCGCAAACGGACGAACCCTTGTGGCTGGGAACCGCTCCAAATACAAGAGCAGAAATTTTTTACAGGAAATCGGGCTGGAACGAAATAGGAACTCACGGAAAAGGTGAGATTAAATTTGAGATGCGATTCGATGACTGGATCAAGGTTTGAACGCAGATGACGAGGATTATTAAGATCTGAGGCGGATGTAATTGAGACATGGCATCACCGCGGCTACAAATCACTTTTTTTTAATAACGCAGGTTTTAAAATACCAATGTATGAAATTGGCGATCTCGATAGATATCGGGATTATATCAGAACTTTCCGTAATATCATAAGCATCAGCGCTATAAGCGGACTTTTAAAGAATTCAAAGATTCAATCTGTGAGATCCGCGGCATCTGCGTCAAAAACATTATATCTTTACCATATGTATTTCGATCCTGAAAATCCTATTGTAAAACTCTGCGCTTTAGGTATGGAAAAAGAAGGCCTGAACCTGCACGAGGAAGCTCGTCAAGCATTTCAGCAAGCATGGACAGAGGCCGGCAACAATTTCGAAAAATACATTGCCTCTCACTATGTGGCGCGCCGGCAAAAAACAACTCAGGAAAAACTAAACTGGGATAAAAAGTCCCTGGAATTTGCCTTGTTAATCGAAGGAGATGAGATCAAAGGAAGCCTCCCTTCCCTTTATCTTAACATTGCTAAAGGATACGAGGATCTTGGGCATCTAAAAAAAGCAGAGCAAAATTACGTTCAGGCTCTTTCATTCGAGAAATTTTTATTGCCGGATGGTTATGGGCAGTTAATTTTATCTGGCATCCAGGCAGGGCTAAAACGAGTTACAGAACAATCAACCAAGGATCAAAATGAAACTTGAAGTTCATTCAATTGGCAACGAAAATATTATAGAATTACTCTCGGAAGAAATGATAATATCGTCTCTT
>JAEUTM010000399.1 GCA_016788025.1 Bacteroidia bacterium | reverse complement strand
TAATACTGAATGTTGTGATGTTCGCCGTGATCATGAGCAGGATGGGTCCTTTCCAGGCGCTTAACTCCATGATTCCTCAACCGGCTAACCGAGGCGCCTACATGAGCATGTCGGCCTCTTTAAGCCAGATGTCGGGTGGGTTGGGAATAGTGATCGCGGGGAGTATTGTATCTCAGGCAAGTCCTGAAAGTCCCCTGGAAAATTTTGATGTTCTTGGATACCTGGCTGTTGCTCTCTCTGCTTTTGCGATATACCTTGTTTATAGAATTAGTAAGCTGATAAAAAAACAAAGTGCAAGGGCTTAAGATGAAATTCCGAATGATCAATTTTTAATTAAACTATATTTGTCGGATCGTAGACATAAAAAATCAAATTATGAAAAAAGTAACCGGAATTGGCGGTATTTTCTTTAAGTGTAAAGATGCTGACAAAATGAAGGAATGGTACAATACACATCTTGGCATGAATGCCGGGCCCTACGGAGCAAGTTTTGAATGGTACCAGGAAAAAGACAGTAAAGAAAAGGCCACTACACAATGGAGCCCTTTTTCGGAGAGCACAAAATACTTTGAGCCTTCCACAAAAGATTTTATGATTAACTACAGGGTAGAAAACCTGGAGGCTTTGGTTGAAGAATTTAAAAAGGCAGGTGTTACTGTTCTTGATAAGATAGAATCGTACGACTACGGAAAGTTCGTGCACATACTCGATCCCGAAGGAAACAAGATCCAGTTATGGGAACCTAAGGACTGAAGCGTAAATCTGAAGAGACAATAAAAAGGTTTCTTAAATTTGATCTATAATTCTGATCTATGGACAATGCCAAAGTTTTTGCCTACAGTTTTTCAAGCATCTACAATTTGTATCTACAAAAGGTAGAAAAGAAAGCGCGCACGAAAGCCGAACTGGATGAAGTTCTTTTCTGGCTTACCGGTTACAATAAGACGTCTTTACAAAAACAGATCGATAAAAAAAGTGATCTGAAGACCTTTTTTGCGGAAGCGCCGCAGTTGAATCCTAATGTTTCCAAAATCACCGGAGTTATTTGTGGCTATCGCGTGGAAGAGATCGAAGACAAACTCATGCAAAAGATCCGTTATATGGATAAGTTGGTTGATGAGCTGGCTAAAGGAAAAACGATGGAAAAAATTTTAAGGAAATAACTTATGGAGCATCATTACAACTTAAAAGCTACCTGGGAAGGTAACAAAGGCGAAGGCACAAAAAACGTGAGGGCATACGATCGCAGCCATACTGTAACCATAGCCGGTAAACCCCAGTTATTTCTCACCACCGATAACGCCGCTGTTGGCGACAAAAACAAATTAAATCCTGAAGACCTCCTGGTAACATCGGTTTCTTCCTGTCACATGCTTTCTTATTTATACGTGTGTGCATTAGAAGGAATTGTGATTACCAGTTACGAAGACAATGCTACAGGCACTATGATAGAACATAAAAAAGGGGGTGGAAATTTTAAAGAGGTAATTTTAAATCCTGTATTTACCGTAGCAGAAGAAAGCATGAAACAAAGAGCCATTGAACTTCATCACAAAGCACACGAGATCTGTTACATTGCCAACTCAGTGAACTTTGAAGTAAAATGCAACCCCATAGCCCTTGTTACATGAAGATAATGTTTGTAAATGGCTTAGTTGTTTTGTTTTAACCTGTAGAAGCTTCACAACACAAGCATAAAAACAAAACCTTTTCGCGCAGGTACGATCGTCTTTATTCTTTTACAATTCTAAACTGTTTTGAATCTGTTCCTGTTTTTAATCTCAGCACATAAACGCCAGCTGCTAAATTTCCGGCATCTATCTGATTGTTTCCAGAATTTAGTTTCTTCGCGAACACTATTTGCCCAATTGTGTTGAAGATTGTAAGTTCCTGTTCCACGGAAGAAACAATATTAAACAGTCCTTGTGTTGGATTTGGATAAAGTGTTATTTCTGTATTCAGGCTATTCTCCATCAGGCCCGTACAATCGGCAACCGTTACTGAAATGGTTTGAGGCACTGAGGCACCGCAGCCGTTAAAGGCCGTAAGAGTGAACACCCCGCTGGATCCTGGCGTTGCCGCCATAATGTAAACATTTGGTATGATGGTCCAGTCGGAAGGGCCCTCCCACACATAAGAGTCGGCGCCCGAAATAGCGGGAACGCTGTATGTATTATCCGCAGAGCCAATGCATGCAATGGTTGGTCCATCGATCGCGCTAGGCTGAGCCGGTGCGTTGCAAGGATCAAATTTAGCAAGGAAGGCATCGTTGCTTCCTCCGCCATAAGTAGGCTGATGGCTGCCCGGGCTGGCGATCGAGGTGCCCACATAGGTAGTGGCCATTCCACCCATAAACACATTTCCAAACACATCGCTAGCACAAGAATAAGCGATGTCTGATCCCAGCGCTCCGTAATAGGTGCCCCATTGCCTGATGCCGATGGCGTTAAACTTTACAAGGAAGGCATCGTCACCTCCGCCGAAAGTTGTCTGCACTCCATCAGGTGTTGCAATCATTGTATTTTGCCAGGAGCTTGAACCGGTAGTGCCAGAGAGATACACGTTGCCTAAATAATCGGTGCTGCAGGAATACGCATAGTCATACTGGCCTCCACCGTAATAGGTTCCCCAGATCCTGGTGCCTGAGGTTGTAAACTTCGCCAGGAAGGCATCGTATGAACCACTGCCAAAGGCGGGTTGATGACTGCCCGGTGTTGAAATAAGTTCGTTACCCAAAAACTGCGCATTGCCGGTAATGCCCGCCAGGTACACATTGCCGGAGGGATCGACACAACAGGCAGTACCACTGCCATCGTCGCCATAATAGGTACCCCAGTACCTGGCGCCGGCAGCATTAAATTTTACCAGAAATGCGCCTTCCAGATAGGCGTAGTTCAAAGGCTGATGACTGCTTGCAGTGGCAATAGCGACCCCGGAATCGGTTTCAGAGTATCCAGAAAAAAATATGTTACCCGAGGCATCGGTAGCGCAACTTAACACTGCATCTGCTTTGTTTCCTCCGTAATAGGTGCCCCACTGCCTGGTTCCATCTTTATCGAACTTTGCAAGGAAGCCATCCCCAAGCGCCCAGTACGAACCCTGGTGACAACCATTGGTAGCGATGTTTGTCCCAGAGGTTGTTTCGCCGGCAATGATAACATCTTTATTGGAATCGGTGGCAACGGAATATGCTTTATCGTCTCCTGTTCCTCCGTAATATGTACCCCATTGCCGCACACCACTCGCATTAAATTTAACCAGGAAGGCATCCCAGCTTCCGCCGTAATTGGCCTGGTGACTGTTGGGAGGCGTTACCATTACTGTGGTTTGGCCCGAACCATTGGTGGTACCGGTACTTCCGCACATGTATACATCTCCTACTCCATCCACGGCGCAGGAATAACCAATATCGTTTCCATCTCCGCCATAATACGTTGCCCACTGGCGCACGCCATTACCATCGAATTTAACGAGATAAGCGTCGGCTCCCAAATCGTGTGTAGACTGGTGACTCCCCAAGGTTGCAATGGCAGTGCCTGCAGAACCACCATTGGAATAACCGGCCATGTACACCGAACCGAAACCGTCTGTGGCAATGCCATAACCATAATCGGTACCGGAAGGTCCGCTGGGACCCGCGCCGTAGTATGTTCCCCAGGTGCGGGTTACCGGATCGATGAGGAGTTCCATTCCGGGATCGTAATTATCGATCTCAAAACTTGCGATGTTGTTGGTGATGCGCCAACGCGCCCGCAATTCTTTATTGTTCTGGTAAACAAGCGGTGCCGCCTCCTGAATTTTTCCAAGAGGTGTAGAGATGATCAAAGAACCATCATCGTGAAGCGAGAGTTCTGCTCCTTCGACCTTTATTTGAATCTGTTTGTAGTCTGCGTTTGCCGAAACAATGTAATCGTGTTTTAGTTCCTTGTTCTTTTCATAATAATGCACATCGATACCCTTATAAAGATTGTTGAGGCGAATGCCTTTGTAGGTTTTTACATTCAGAATTCCCGAAGGACAGCTTTGCAGATAGTAGTTGGTGTAGCCGGGTAAGGCTGCGTCCTCTGAGCTTGTAAGATTTGGGTTTGCCCCAAGCCAGGTAAGGTCTACCCGGTAAATGGTTTGTTTGCCCGGTAAAGAGGTTTTTTGTTTTGTTTTAGGATCGGCATATTCTTTATAGGAGTCGGCGCGGAACAACTGGTAACTTACACCGTTGTTCTTAACATGCACGGACATTTCGCCCGCCATTGCTGCGTATAATACATCGGTGCGCGGTTTATAAAACTGGTCGTGGATCTGGCCCTTGTTTTCGATAAAAGAAACGGTACCCTTTACCGGAGAAGGATCTGTTGAAGCAGCTGTGCCCGATAAAAGGCAGCAGATAAAAAAGGAAAACAGGAGGTGCTTTTTCATGGGTTAAAAAATTTCTATCAAATTTAAAACTAAAAATCCATAAGAGGGCAACAAAAGTCCAGGCTTTACGTTTAGCGGGAATATATGAGTAAGATTACAAACCCCGCTTTTAATTACGACGCACTTGGGCACAGCTATTCCGAAAAGCGGCAAACCGACCAGCGCATTGCAGACTATGTGTATACCGTATTGGCCGATGCGGAAACCATTTTAAATGTTGGCGCCGGAGCCGGCTCCTATGAACCACCAAACAAATATGTGGTTGCGGTGGAACCTTCGGTGGTGATGCGAAAACAAAGAGCGTTAAACAATAAAGTGCCCGCCATCAATGCAAAGGCTGAGAATCTTCCTTTTGACGATGATTCTTTTGACGCGGTAATGGCCATGGTAACCGTGCATCACTGGCCGGATATAGACAAAGGTTTGAAAGAGCTGAGAAGAGTGGCAAGAAAGCAGGTTGTTGTGATGAGTTTTGATCCGGATGCTCTCGATACATTTTGGAACGCAGAATATTTTCCCGAAGTGATTGAAGTGGAAAAAGCAAGATACCCGACTATTGATTTTATTAAAAGCAACCTGGGAGGAAACTGCAGAGTGATCCCGGTACCCATTCCTTTGGATTGCAAAGACGGTTTCCAGGAAGCATTTTACGGAAGACCAGAAGCCTTTTTGGATAAGCAGGTTCGGCTATCCCAATCGGCCTGGGGATTTATCCCGGATGAAACACAAGAAGAAATGGTTGAGCGGTTGAGGAAAGACCTGGAAAGTGGAAACTGGGACAAAAAGTTTGGGCAGTTTAGAACACAAACCAGTTTTACAGGCGCTTTGAGGCTGGTGGTTTCGCGGCCAGCGTAAAGCCAAAATCGTGACAGCGGTTTTGTTATGCGTGGAATCTGCGTAAAACCATTCTAATGTGGATTTCGCAAATAGTGTAGATTATGAAAGGCTGGTTCTTTTTGCTGTTTCCTTTTTCTTTGTTCAGTCAAACCACGATGGAGGGGCCCTGGACCCTGGAATGCGGCGCCAGCAGCAATAGCAGATATAAGGAAAGAAGCATCCTTAATCTACGATACATTTCGCCACGCTTTAGGTGGACACAAAGTGAGTGGACAGCGGAAGAAGAAACACATCCCGAGGATTTTAAGAAAACACGGATCATGTTTGAATTATTGTACGGCCCACCAACTAAAATATTTGCGATGGGCGCAAACGTGCAGCACAGAATTTTGAAATATAAAAAACTAAGTATAGAAGCCTACGGAGGTGTGAAGTTCTTTTTTGTGAGTACCGAGGATATGACTCTCAACACCCGCGGAAGCAGGCAAAACAAAGATGCCTGGTATATAAACGCCGCTTTGCTGATCCAAGTTGATTTAGGACTATTTTCTCCCTTTGTAGACATAGGCAGAGATGTGATCTATACTTTAGGTGTTGAAATTGATCTTCCTGGAATCAGGAAAAAAGTGAAACGAAGGTTCAGGGCGCCTTATCTGAAACAGTAACTCGCCGGTCTGCCTGCCTTTAGTTCCGGGGCTCACCGTAAATCGTCGGTGCCAGATTGTCTGGATATGTTTTTGTCTAGAGAGTTGCTTCTCTATTCTCTAATTCAAGATTGCTCCACAGATTCCGGCACCTATAAGAAAATAAATTCCTGCGGCGATAAGTAATTTCCTGGCATTTTCAGGCCTGGACTTGAGCCTCGTTAAACCCAAGATTAAAAGAACGGTAGCGCTTATAAATAATTTGCCAAAACAGTCCATTTGAGTTCTCGGAGACTAAATCAAAAGTAACTAGATTTGAATTGAAATAATGCTTGATCATTTCATTTGGGGGAATCACAATACTACTTTTCTCTGCCATCCAAAATAAACTTAACTAAAAATACGACCTATTGCATGTCTAGACTCCGATATGGTTTTCGCTCTTCCCAAATTTTTTCCAGATCGGATATCTCAATATCTTTAGCGTATTTGTCACCGCTTACTTTGAGAAAATCTAAAGCTTCACCTATGGTTTGATCATTTGTCATAATCGTTGCCATCCTTTGATCAGGCGTATTTAAAGGGATAACTTCAACATGAAACCCCTTATATAATCCGTGGGTCTGAATCCAATATCCGTTATCTAAATGTTCTTTGAGTATAGTCTTATAATACACATTTTGTTCATGATTACTTTTCTTGAAGTCACTAGAAGGAGGTTCAGGACCTTCGTATCGAAGTAATAAGTGTTCATCGTCATCCCTGATACCCTTAATGGAAAGTTGTAACCCTAAAAGCTCTGTGTATGGACCTATTTTGATGTTCATGACTAGTAATCGTCTCTGGGATCATACGAAATTTCTATCCAAGACTCTCCATTAAATAAATTAATATATTCTGATTGCATGACGGCTCCGATCTGGTTTAACAAACTCTCCTCAAAATTTCCTTTTGGGGAGATAAAATATTGATGGCTACAAAATTCACTAAATCTGGCATCTTTTTTAAGGAGTCTACTGAGATCGATGTGCGATTGTTCTTTTGTCAGCCGCAAAAAAAGTCGGGATTCTGAATTTGAAATAGTGGAAAGAGGATTTTTTCTATAATACGCGAAAGAGAACTTTTGATTCAGTGAGGAATTAGATAGAAGAATTCCTAGATCATACCCTTGATCTCTGAGTACGTTAACCCGATCATATCCCAAACCCGTGAGAAAATCGAAGGCCTTATAAAAGCACTGCTCTATGCTGTCAGTGTTCATTAGTTAAAAATAGTTGTTAGTTCTATGTCAGAGTGTTTTATAATACACATTCTTCCGGCGGCGGATCTGACCCCTCATATCTTAACAATACGTGTTCATCCCTAATACTCTCCTAAATGCTCTGTGTAAGTGTAATTTAATTTTTTAAAAGCAAATGTTAGCGTGTGAATAATTTCCACATAGCACACGTAATTTAATCATCGCGCAACCAGTTTCCAGGCACCATGCAGATTAATTGCCTCTATAGATTTAGTGCCGTCTAAATTATATAAAAGTATATATGTTGCATTGTTTCTTTTTGCATAGCACAATAGAAATTTAAAGTGTTGGGAGTGTCGACAAATACTGGTTTTAATCCCCACTTTTTTGTTTCTCTTATTTCAACCCTGAATAAATGACAGTCATTTACTGTTAAATTCAATTTAAGTAAGAGATTTTCCAAGTCCTCTTTGGTGCTAACCAGGGTTTGCTGATTTAGATTGTCGAAAACTATTTTTTGGACGATCGCATTTTTATCCAACAATATAATATTCAAATTATCGAGTGAGTTGTTTTGAGATTTTAGCCAATAGGTATATGGTGAGTTTGCTGAACAGGCATCTCCTTCC
>JAEUTM010000376.1 GCA_016788025.1 Bacteroidia bacterium | reverse complement strand
ACCTTAATACGATTGATGAGGCCCTGGAAGATATTCGTAAGGGTAAAGTAATTATAGTAGTTGACGACGAAGATCGTGAAAACGAGGGAGATTTTATTACGGCAGCCAGAAATGCGACGCCCGAGGTAATCAATTTTATGGCTACACATGGTCGCGGACTGATTTGTGCGCCTTTAACAGAGGAACGGGCTCATGAACTAAAGTTGGATATGATGGTACCGGCAAACACCTCCCTTCATGAAACACCATTTACTGTGTCAATTGACCTCCTGGGATTCGGCTGTACCACTGGCATTTCTGCTTCAGATCGTTCAAATACAGTTAAAGCATTAATTGATCCTACAAAGAAACCGTCCGATTTTGGAAGGCCGGGTCATATTTTTCCATTAAAATCAAAGCCAGGAGGTGTCCTACGCCGTTCTGGTCATACTGAAGCCACCGTAGATATTTCTGTACTGGCCGGGTTTGAACCTTGTGGTGTGCTTGTGGAGATTCTCAACGAAGATGGGACAATGGCGCGTTTGCCGCAACTGATGAAGATCGCCGCAAAGTTTGATCTTAAAATCATAAGTATCGAAGACCTCATCGCTTACCGCCTCGCCAAGGAAAGTATTGTTAAACGCCAGGTGGAAGTGAATATGCCTACAGAATGGGGCGATTTTAAACTGATTGATTATAATGTTGAAACCAATGGCCAGGAACATCTTGTACTTACTAAAGGTGAGTGGAAAAAAGACGAACCGGTGCTTGTTAGAATGCATTCCTCTTGTGTAACTGGTGATATTTTCGGAAGCTGCCGTTGCGATTGCGGAGCACAGCTTCATAAATCTATGGAGATGATTGAAAAAGAAGGAAAAGGTGTTATTGTGTATCTCAACCAGGAAGGTCGCGGCATTGGTTTATTAAATAAACTGAAAGCTTACAAACTGCAGGAAGAAGGTCTTGATACGGTAGAAGCGAACGTTGAACTTGGATTTAAAGTGGACGAGCGCGACTACGGTATCGGAGCACAAATTCTCAGAGATCTTGGCGTGCGTAAGATAAAGCTGATGACCAATAATCCTAAAAAAAGAGCCGGTCTGATTGGGTATGGTTTGGAAATAGTAGAGAACGTTCCTATCATTATTAAGGCAAATCCGCATAACGCGAAATACCTGCAAACCAAGAAAGACAAACTGGGACACTCCTTTTAGATCAGAACTGTCTTCCTTCTGTTTTTTCTATGATTGATTTTAACTGATCGTCAATCTGCACTTTTTGTTTGGTATGATGATCGAACACAACAATTACGTCGGTTGCTTCGGCGACCAGTTCGTTATTTTGGTTTAAAAGCTTATAGGCCAGTTGAAGGCTTGTGTTTTTGATCCATTCCACTTTTGTTAATACGCGAACAGAACCCGGAAATAATATTGGCTTTTTAAACTGGCATTGGCTTGAGGCAACCATAAAACTGTTTTTACCCGGTTCATTTAACGAGGTAAGCCCTATCGATTCGCAGTAATCGACCCGTGCCGCCTGCACGTATTTAAAAAAAGCCACATTGTTCACATGACCAAAAAGATCAAGGTCCGCCCAATCGATCCTGATTTCCAAACTTGTTTTATATTCTGAATTCATCTCAATAAAAAAACCTCTGGCACTTCGTCCCGATAGCTCCCGAAGCTTCGGGACGGGAACGCTCAGTTTGACCAGAGGTTTTAAATTAAATAATATTGTATCAGGAACCACTTGTTCCAGGAAGCAGGCTCCCATCAGGATCTGCATATAAATCCGCTGGTCTTATTGCAATTACAGGAACTTTACTCAAATGTAAAATCTGTTGTGAATATGGCCCAAGAAACAGCCCGCTGAGCTCGGCATCCTGATCGGTCATAATTACAAGAAGATCTGCTCCCTTTTGCTCGGCAGCGGTTACCGTAGCCGTAGCGCGATTTTTTACATTCGAGAGTATCTCCGAAGTGGTTTTAACGCCCTTTTCTTTTGCAAGATCATCAACCTGTTTCAAAATCACTTCCATTGCTCCCCTGTCATCTTCATCATCCAGTAATGCCACCGAATGCACTGTGGCGTTGAATTTTTTAGCGAACTCGAGCGTAAAATTCACTTTGTGTCTGGAAGTTGCAGTCGTATCAAAAGGCATTAAAATGTTATTGTATCCTTTGTGACTTGCAGTACTACTCATTGCCATTGTAGGGCAAGGGGCGTTTGTAATTACTTTTAATGCAGTGCTGCCTATTAAAATTTCCTGGATCGGTGAATAACCGTGAGTTCCCATGATGATCAAAGAAGCCTTCACTTCTTTTGCCACATCACAAATTTCCCTGTTGGGGGAACCAACTTTAATAATACTCTCCGTATTCACTCCGTATTCGTTTTTAATATCCTGGCAAAGTTCAAGTAATTTTTGCATGGCTTTCCTCTCCATGTTACTTTGATCTTCAAGATTTACAGTTGGTAAAAACAAATCCTGTGATATGTATGGAATGTTAACTACGTGTAATAACGAAAGATCAGCTTTGGTAAACTGTGCAATAAATGCACCGTGTTTAATAGCCAGAAGTGACGTTTCACTAAAGTCTACCGGAATAAGAATACGTGAGGGATTAAAGTGGATCATAAGCTTGATTTTAAAATTGATAGCTAAATGTATTAATTATTTTCGTTTTTTACACTCTTGCTCCCTCAATCGGTTAGTTGACAACAGTCATCAAATTTGAATGATCGGGGGCATCGTTTTTACTTAATCGCAAAACGAATGCCAGAGCTCCACCAATTAAACCGCCAGTTTCTTATAACGCGGGCGTTTTGGTTCTATGTTCCCAAGACGTTTTTTACGATTTTCTTCGTACTCGCTATAACCTCCTTCAAACCAATACACAGAGCTATCTCCTTCAAAGGCCAGGATATGCGTACA
>JAEUTM010000368.1 GCA_016788025.1 Bacteroidia bacterium | reverse complement strand
ATGTAAATTAATGTTGTAAAATAATCTCCGTTGCGAACAGTTCTCTTTCCAACCGCTAAAACCCGGTTAAAAGGCCCTGAGAAAAGAAGCTTGTTTTTTAAATAGATTCATTTTTGGGTATATTATTGTTAGATCTAAGTTAGCAATTGTTTTAAACCTCCGATGGGTATTTTTTAATGAATTTATTATTTACAAAGTATCCCATAACATCTTATGATTTCTTGGGCTTATTGTCCGTAGGCCAGGCGTGGATTTTTTTGTTACCATAAGTTTTTCGGGTTTCACTAAATTGTATTATCCGATTTTTCCTGTTTTAAGCGTGGCCAGTTCCAGGCATAGCGTAAAATCAGGCAAAGGAGACCTGCTTCTACAAGAGCCCCGAACAGCATGTGCAACCAGGTTTCCCCGGCCAGGTTAAAAGCCAAATAGGGAATATAAAGGGCTGCCATTATTATGTTTGTACAACGATTTACCTTAGCAGGCAATGCAAGGGAGAGAAAGATCATAAGGGCCGGGAGGCTTACCGTGGTGAGCACCAGTAACAGAAATGCCTGAGTAATTTCGAATACAAATGCCTTTCCCTGAAGGAGTCCTGATAATGCGCCTGGCATATACAAGTGGAAATAATCGACGTAGATAACCAGAAACATCAGGCTTGTCCATAGCGCGGCGAGCTTCAGTTTTACGTTCACCCGGATGTCTTCCAGTGGAGATTGTGAAGAGCTATGCGTAGTCATAAATTTTCAACTAAAAATTAAATCCGAAATGCAGGCCTGGTTCAGGCGTCCATTTTGGCCACTTATCATCTTTTTGTTTGAATCCATCGGGCATTTTAGTGTAATAAGCGCGGCCTGCAAGGCCAAGAGAAGGTTCGATAAAAAACCGGTCCTTAAAGATTTTAAAATGGTAGCCAATCCGGTAGGTGTTGAATATAATGAAACCATCGCCCACCTTGTTCCCGTTTTCATCATTATATATTTGCCACATGGGCGTTGCGTGAATTGCTGCATAAAAACCCTTCCAGAAGTACCTTTGGTAAGCGAGGCCAATACCATATTCTCTTATGTACCCTGGAAATTTTTCTTCAGGCGTGCCGTACACCTTATTATAAAACGGATTGATACCTAGCGGCCAGGCATGTTTCCAGGTTATGAATTCAAGGGAAATGACATCTTTACCGGTAATACGGTAACCCAAATTAAGCTGGGCGAAACCCGGAGGGTTTACGGTAGAGAAATTGCCCAATAAAAACAGGGTGCTTCCAACAAAACACTTTTTATAAGTACTGTCTTGTTTGTCATACTGTGCCTTAACCCGCAAAGTGCCCGCCATTACTAAAGTTAAAGCGAGCACTAAAATCTTCTTTTGCATAGAAATATTGAATGTTTTTTTATTAAACGATGAGCAAAGGTAGATAGGTGGATAGGGAAAGCCACTTCACTTAAGTTAAGAAATGCCTTTCACGCTTATTATTTTCATCGTTGTACACTGGTGCTTTAATACCTTAGAAGTTTTAAAAGTTAAAACCAAAATGGAGTCCGGGTTCAATAAAATAGTTGGCCCATTTTTTCTCTACGGATTTAAAAGATTCCGGAACATTGGTTCTTATGGGCCAGTAGCTGCATCCAATGGCTGGTTCAAAGAAGAAACGGTTTTTAAAGAATTTAAACTGGTAACCCAGGTGGAAGTTCAGGTATAGGGTGTAACCATTCCCGATTTTTTTGTTGGACTCATCCATGTATTTCTCAAATGCATTCAATGCACGGATGGAGGTGTTGACTCCTTTCCACCAAAACCTTTGATATCCTATGGTAGGTGCAAGGATGCGCGCATGCCCGGGGTAGTTCAGTCCCGGCGCGTCAAAGGATGGCCCAAAAGGAATACCAAGAGGCCAGGCGTAAATAGATCTTTTAAATTCAATGGAAACAACATCTTTGGGCGTTAATCTATAACCCACATTTAACTGTACATATTCCGGTGGGTTTTCGTCACCAGGAATAAAGTTTCACAACATCAGGAATGAACTTCCAATAAACCATCTTCTGTAAGTGCTGTCTTTTGGGCCAGTCTGGCCATTCAAATGTAAACTGTTTGTCAATACTAAAACAAGGCCGATCGATAAAATTTTCTTTTGCATAACTTTTAATTGATCTTGCAAAAGTAGATTGCCTTGTTCCTAAAGAACCTTCACTTAAGTGAAGAAAAAAATCTTAGTTCTTTTTTTCAAGAATTCTTGCGCGAAGCCTGCTTAATGATTGGGGTTTTATCCCTAAAAAACTTGCCAACTGCTGTTGGGGCACGCGTTGAATAAGGTCGGGACGTGATTGTAACAAATTTAAGTACCGCTGCTCGGGAGAAGAGGTTTTAAATTTGTCAAAGTCTAGTTGTTGTTTAGCCAGAAGCTGTTCAGATAAAAGCCTGCACAGAATATCAAACCTGGGAAATTTCTTATTGACTTCCGCCTCCATATCAGAATTGGTAATGGTAAGGA
>JAEUTM010000337.1 GCA_016788025.1 Bacteroidia bacterium | reverse complement strand
ATATACAATGCTTGACTGGGAATAGGTCTGAAAGTGTAAAACGATAGGAAAATCGCCCATTGTAGAGGATACGTCAGGTGCAGCAAACCAAAAAGTCGTATCAATTTGGGCGGTGGTTTTGAACAAGGAACAGAACATCAACCATAAAATCAAGAGGTATTTCGTCATGTAAAAACTGGTCTTGGTCGAAATGTTCGGAATTTATTACAAAAATAGCAAAAAAACGCTTAAAATACCCGGTTTATCTGGAAAAAGCGGGATATTTACAACAAGCCTATGTTAATTAATCGTACTAAAACAGAACCTTTTCGCCACCTCGAATTACTTGCCAAAAAAGTTGTAGAAGGATTTATTACAGGACTTCATAAAAGCCCGTTTCATGGATTCTCTGTGGAATTCGCTGAACACAGATTGTATAATACCGGTGAAAGCACCAAACACATTGACTGGAAACTCTTTGCAAGGAGCGAAAAACTCTTTGTAAAACGTTACGAAGAGGAAACAAATCTACGCTGCCAGATCGTTATAGACACTTCTTCAAGCATGCAATTCCCCAAAAACGAAGAACAGACAAAACTAAGATTCAGTGTTTATGCGGCAGCTGCATTGTGCGAACTGTTAAAACAACAACGCGATGCTTTTGGTCTTACCCTTTTTGATGATCAGATAAACACTCATCTTCCTGCCAAGGGTAGCCCCTTGCACCAGAAACTAATTTACAATACACTAGAGGAACTCCTCGATAAGTCATCTGAGAATAAGACCACCTCGGCCGCTTACACGTTAAACCAAGTGGCTGAAATTATACATCAACGCTCGCTGGTAGTTATTTTTTCTGACATGTTCGAAAACGGACCGCATACGGAAGAGTTATTTTCCGCGCTTCAGCACCTCAAATACAAAAAACACGAAGTGGTCTTGTTTCATGTAGTTGACAAATCAAAAGAACTTGAATTTGATTTCGAAAATAAACCACATCATTTTATAGATCTCGAAAGTGGCGAAGAACTAAAATTAAATCCTACCCAGATTAAAGAGGCTTACAAAAAATCCATTAATGAGTTTAAAGAACAACTTAAATTAAAATGTGGTAACTATCAGATAGACTACGTAGAAGCCGACATTCACCAGGGTTTTGATACGGTGTTATACACCTACCTGGTAAAACGGCAAATGATGCACAAATAATTCTAACGGTACTTTAGAGGCAGGAATTTTTTGTACCAGTCCTTTTTCATACAAGGCCGTTCCACCAGGACAAAATAGGCGGTAGAACAAAGGAATACGAGCGCCAACACGGCGATTAATTTAATCCCAAAATCCAACCAAAGGTTACCGCCAATCATTTCATTTCCTGTAATTCTGTTCAGGAACAATGCCATAAGAGGATGATGCAACATGTAAATGCTATAACACATTCCACCGATGATGGTGATCCATTTCAGCGATAATAACCTTTCCCACCAGATGGAGAGAGGACTTAACCACAATAAAAAAAAGATCAGGAAAGGAAGTAGCACGCCGTAACGCACAATGCCTGTATACATGATGAACATTACCATAAAACAAATCAGATCATACCAATGACTTTTCTGCTGTTTTTTATCAAGATAAAAATCAAGGGCCAAAAAACCCGCCATAAAATACTGGAAGTAATTCAAAAGACTTCGGAACGGCGTGTGAACAAACTCATTAAAAAAACCAAAAGCAAGGATTACTGATAACAGAAT
>JAEUTM010000322.1 GCA_016788025.1 Bacteroidia bacterium | reverse complement strand
ATGTAAAAGGTGAAATCCTCGATCTTAAAAACACCATCAATACAATGGTTGAACAGTTGAACTCTTTCGCTTTTGAGGTTACTCGTGTAGCCAGAGAAGTTGGAACAGAAGGAAAACTCGGAGGTCAGGCAGAAGTTAAAGGTGTTGCGGGTACGTGGAAAGATTTGACAGATTCTGTGAACATGATGGCGTCGAACCTGACTTCGCAGGTACGTGGTATAGCAAAAGTTGTAACATCAGTAGCAACCGGTAATCTCCGCCAGAAATTATCAATTGAAGCGAAAGGGGAAGTAGCGCAGCTGACAGAAACAATCAATGAAATGATTGATACGTTAGCCGTATTTGCTGATCAGGTAACAAACGTGGCCAGGGAAGTAGGGGTGGAGGGACGTTTGGGCGGTCAGGCAAGTGTACCTGGCGCCTCCGGAATCTGGAAAAATCTGACAGAAAACGTAAATCAGCTTGCAGAAAATCTTACTACCCAGGTGCGTTCCATCTCGGAAGTAGCGTCTGCCGTAACAAAAGGTGATTTAACGCGTAACATTCGTGTTGATGCAAAAGGCGAAGTGGAAGCTTTAAAAGATACAATCAACCAGATGATCACCAACCTACGTCAAACGACGCTGAGGAACCAGGAACAAGATTGGCTGAAATCAAACCTCGCGAAGTTTACCCAAATGTTGCAGGGTCAGAAAGATCTTAATACTGTAACGCAGCGCATCTTGTCTGAGCTGGCACAGGTAGTAACTGCTCACTATGGAGCCTTCTACATTTTAAAACAAACAGAAGACTCACAAAGCACAAAACTGAAACTCTTCTCCTCATATGCATACAAACCACATAAAAATATTCCTACCGAATTTGAGATCGGAGAGGGTCTGGTAGGTCAGTGTGCGTTTGAAAAGGAGCGAATTCTTCTTGACAATGTACCAGGAGACTATATTAAAATTAATTCAGCACTTGGTAAAACCAAACCTATCAACCTGATCATTCTGCCGGTGTTATTCGAGAACAACGTAAAAGCAGTGATCGAATTGGCCTCACTGGATCGTTTCAGTGAAACGCACGTCGATTTTCTTGGTCAGCTGACAGAAAGTATCGGAATTGTATTAAACACAATTGAAACAAATACAAGAACAGAGGAACTCCTGGCACAGTCTCAGTCCCTTGCGGGTGAGTTGAAGATCCAGCAGGAAGAGTTAAAACGTACAAACGACGAATTGCAGGATAAGGCATTGCTTCTTGTAAAACAAAAAGACGAAGTGGAGGCCAAGAACAAGGAAGTTGAAGAAGCTCGTCGCTCTCTGGAAGAAAAAGCAGAACAGCTGACACTCACGTCAAAATACAAATCAGAGTTCCTCGCAAACATGTCGCACGAGTTGCGTACTCCTTTGAATTCACTTCTCATTCTTGCACAACAGCTATATGAGAATGCGGAAGGAAACCTTACCGACAAGCAGGTGCGTTATGCGAAAACCATCCACTCTTGTGGTGACGATTTAATCCAACTGATCAATGACATTCTGGATCTTTCGAAAATCGAATCCGGATTTATTTCCGCGAACTTCTCGGCTGTACGCTTTATGGATATTGCTGGATTTGTGGAAACAACCTTTAAACCAATTTCGGAAGCAAAACAACTTAAATTCTCAATTGAAACAGATTCATCTCTTCCTGAATTTATCGAAACCGATATTCAGCGTTTGAACCAGATCCTTAAAAACCTTCTTTCAAATTCATTTAAGTTCACCGAAAAAGGAGAAGTTAAACTGAAGATCTTTGAAGCAAAGACCTGGAAGCAAGGAAATATGCCAAGTCTGGATGCCGCTAAAAAAGTAGTGGGATTCTCCATTGCTGATACTGGCATTGGCATTCCACTCGAAAAACAAAACATTATTTTCGAAGCATTCCAACAGGCAGAAGGTTCAACAAGCCGTAAGTACGGCGGAACAGGCTTGGGGTTGTCCATCAGCCGCGGTCTTGCCGAACTCCTTGGCGGAACCATTGAACTCGAAAGTTCGCCAGGACAAGGCAGTACCTTTACGCTTTATCTTCCGGTAGAAAATGTACAAGGCATTGTAACCCTTGAAACATCCAATAATCCTGCGTACCAACAGATTCAGATGGTAGAGGAGAATCAGAACCTCGACAAGCTCTTAAGTTCATTAAACATCACCACAGAAGATAAGAAACTCACGGTGGTGAATGAGATGATTAACGAAACGGGTGATGACCGGAACAATATTCAGCCAAGTGATAAGGTAGTGCTGATTGTGGAGGATGATTTGCGATTTGGAAAGATCCTCGTAGACAAAGCTCATGCTTACGGCATGAAAGGTATCGTAGCGATAAGCTACATAGAGGTCTTTGATTTTATAAATCGTTTTATGCCGGTTGCGATTACCCTCGATGTGAAATTACCGGATACCAGCGGTTGGAAAGTTCTCGACCTTTTAAGAAACGACCTAAGTTACAGGCATATTCCAATTCACCTGATTTCTGGTGAGGAGAATAGAGCTCTTGCGTTAAAACGTGGAGCAAGAAGTTTTATGCTGAAACCAGTGGAGAATGATACGATAAATGATCTATTTACAGATATCGTTGCATTCAGCGAAAAAGAAATGAGGCACGTGCTTGTAGTGGAGGATAATGAAATTGATTCTTCGCAGATCGCAAAAGTGCTGAAGGGAGACACGGTTGAAGTAACCATTGCCAATACCGCTAAGAAAGCTATCAAGCTTATCAATACCAAAAGTTTCGATTGTATCATTCTCGACTACACTTTACCGGATATGACCGGTGCAGAACTAATGCAAAAATTCAGTGAAGCGAAGCCAAAAATCACCCCACTCATTGTGTATTCAGCAAAAGATTTTACACAGCAGGAACTACAGATGATCGGCAATAATTCAAATACTATTGTTGCCAAAGGCGTGAATTCTATTGAACACTTGCTTGAGGAAACAGTGCTGCATCTGCATATCAACCACAAAGAACTGGCTCCGGAGAAGAAAAAGGTAATTGAAAATATCAGAATGAAAGAAGATATCCTGGCTGGTAAGAATATACTGGTTGTTGATGATGATGTGAGGAATCTCTTCGCACTTACTACGGTATTCGAACGTTTAAATATCAATGCCATAACTGCTGAGAGTGGTAAGGAAGCGATCAGCATTTTGAACGAAAATCCGAAAATCGATATGGTTTTAATGGATATCATGATGCCAGAAATGGATGGTTACGAAACGACACAAAAAATCAGAAGGGAACATAAGAACAGTTCTCTTCCTATTATTGCCGTAACGGCGAAAGCGATGAAGGGTGACCGACAAAAATGTATCGAAGCCGGGGCATCGGATTATATCACGAAACCTTTAAAAATTGATCAGCTTTTATCGCTGATGAGAATATGGTTCTACAAATAAAACTGAATTATGCCTCCTAAACTGCTCATAGTTGACGATCGTGAAGATAACCTTATGTCCATCGAGGCTATCCTGGGAACTGATGTGTACAATTTCGTGAGGGCCAATTCAGGCCGGCAGGCCTTAAAAATCCTGCTGAACGAATTTGATTTTGCATTGATACTGATGGACGTTAAAATGCCAAATCTAAATGGCTTTGAAACGGCAGCTTTGATATACGAACGCGAAAAACTCCGACATATCCCGATTATTTTTATCACCGCAAATAATTTTGGCGAAGAGAATATTTTTAAGGGATATAAAAGTGGCGCTGTGGATTATATCTACAAACCAATCAACCCCGACCTTCTCAGGGCAAAAGTTGGAGTGTTTGTTGACTTGTACAGGAAGAACCACAAACTTTTAATGCAGGAGCAAAGTCTAAAAAGTATTAACAAAAGTCTCGAGGCTGAAATCAGTGAGCGTATCGAGTCAGAGGAAAAAATCAAAGAATTAAATCATCAGCTTCTGCAGTATATCGAGAGACTGGAATCGGCAAACAAAGAGCTTGATCGTTTTGCTTTTATGGCTTCTCATGACCTACAAGAGCCACTCCGAAAGATCATAACATTCAGCGACCGTTTAAGAACAAAACTCGGCGACAAGCTTGACGAAGAATCCGATATGTGTATTGACAGGGTTCAGAATGCCGCAGAACGAATGCGATTACTCATTAAAGACATTCTTGAACTTTCGAAAATTGTTGCTGACAAAAATTCTTTTGTTCTTGCCGATATCAACACTCTTGTGGGGGAGGTAATCAGCGAAATGGAGCTTCGTATAAAAGAAAAAAAAGCAACCATCCTGGTAGAAAAACTTCCCAACCTGAACGTGAACCCAGGTTTAATGCGTTCCTTGTTTCACAATCTTATCGGGAATTCTTTAAAATATTCCCGGAAAGACGTGGTTCCAATCATTCGCATTAGTTCAGATATAAGTTTTGAAAAAACCGGTACCAGCAAAAAACAATACCAGAAATATTGCAGGATTCATGTTACCGATAATGGGGTAGGCTTTGACCAAAAGGATTCAGAACAAATCTTCAGTATTTTTAAGCGTTTACACTACAATGGCGAATTTGAAGGTACTGGGATCGGACTGGCTATCTGTAAGAAAATTGTTGATCAGCACGAGGGTTTTATTTCTGCAAGAAGTAAACCGGATGAAGGATCGACATTTATCGTCTCATTACCCTTTCATCCGGTTGTAACAAGCAACTAATTTTTATTAATCACGAATCGCTTTATTGCTTACTTCAAATTCGACTTTTCTGTTCTCCTGGTGTTTGTTTTCGTCGCACTCTATGTTGTCTGTGCATCCGTTTGTAATTTTGCCCTCACCGTAGCTATGAGTTGTAACAATTCTGCGTTGTGAAACGCCTTTTTTTACCATATAGCTTTTAACCGCCATCAACCTTCTGTGTGACAACGCAACGTTGTAAGCGTCGGAGCCCCGGGAATCAGCATAACCATTGATGACAAAAATAAGGCCGGGATTTTTCTTCAGCACCTCTATATTCCGGTCGAGCATGTTTTCAACATTCTCTCTCAGTGTCGCTTTGTCGTAATCGAAATAAGCAGGAGTTACATCCCAGCCAAGCATCATGAGCTGATCATTATTTAAACGGCCTTCTGCCAGTGTACTTTTTACGTTTTTATTTCTGTCCGATTCTTTAGTTTCACTTGCCAAAGGTTGCGAAGCACTTAAAGCTGTGCTGTCGCCGGGATAGATGACCAGTTCTTTTTCCGCACAGGCTGTGAGCATGTAAGGGCAGGTATCGCAATACAATACTACACGGGTGGAGATTGTGTACGTATTCGGTTCTCTAAACGAGTATTTGATACTGGCGCCCGTATCCACAACCATTTGCCTGTTAACCTGCCAGCTCACTTGCCTAACCAGGCTGCTTTTTGCTGGGTCAAGGGTCACGTACAAATCATAAGTGCCATCTCTTTTTTCTGTTGGCAAAGCATTAATTGTTATGAGTTCCCTTGTATTGCATTCGGGCAACTCATAGGGAATATAATGTACCATATAAATATCCATATCGCCATAACCTCCCGGACGATTAGAGGCATAAAAACCGTTTGAACTATTTGGTTTAAGTGTAAAATAAATATCGTCTCCAGATGTATTTATGGGTTGACCAATGTTTTCAGGTGCAAGCCAATCACCATTTACATACTTGCAGCGATACACATCGTAACCCCCATAACCTGGTAAACCGTTTGATGAAAAATAGAGTGTGTTATCTGTGGCCAGGAAAGGAGCATCCTCATTGTACTTAGTATTGATAGCGGGTGGAAGCAAAACAGGATCCGACCAGCTACCATCTGCTTTTTTGGTACTCATGTAAATATCACTACCACCGTCTCCTTTTTCAGACTCGGAGGTAAACAAAAGAGTTTTTCCGTCAGAGGACAAACAAGCATGGCGTTGCAGGTAGCCAAAATTGATAACAGATGACATTTTAGTTTCATCTTTTGTCGAGTCGCTCAGATCTGCTTCATAAATATTCCCTCCATACAGAACATACAGCGTTTTGTCATCCGGCGAAATGGAAAGAGCAGATTCCCCACCTTTTTTAAATTTTGATTCGGAACCCCGATCCGGAAGTGTATAACGGCGAGGGCTGCTAAAGGCATCCTTTGATGCTGAAGCTATGTACATGCTTTCAAAATAACGATGATCGACGCCGTTTACTTTTTCATTTTCGTCGTCTTTTCTTTTCGACGTATATATCAAACGATTGTTCGCATACACCGGGCCAAAATCCGACATTTCGCTGTTAATTACAGGGCCAGCATTCTTGAAAGATTGATGCTCGGGATCTGCAACTTCTGTGTGTGTCATCGCATACCTGCAATCGGCAATACGTTTTGTTAAGTACACATCAAACTCCTCATCTGTGCGATCTTTGTTATATAACCTATCCTTATTGTAAAACTCAAGCGCTTTTGGATAATTCCCCACATGGTGGTAGCCACGCCCCAGGTCATTATTTATTTTCCCGGTAACTTTTTCCGGGCTTTTTTTAGCTGCTTTTTCCAGGTAGGGAATGGATTCTTCATATCTGGCCATATACTCTGATAAGACTATGCCTTTGCCGGCATTTCCATAAAAATTATCGGAGTCTTTAGCGAGGATCTGGTCGTAATAACCCAGAGCTTTTTTGTAGTCGTAAACATCAACAGCATTGCTGGCTTTTCTGAGGAGTCGTTTTTCACTTGAACAGGCAAGAAAAACAAAACCAATGATCAGTGTAGGTATTAAATGTTTCATAATATTTACATGCTTTTAATAAGAAAGACGCAAACACCTTGCCAATGCAATCTATTATAGTTACTACAAGTATTGGCATATGTTTTGAGCACCTGGAGTATATCAAAAACCGGAAATCATGTTGGAAGCACTTGTGAACGTTATAAAAAGCCAGGAAGACAGGATCGAAATGGTTCGGAAAACATTATTGTTTCGTAAAAGAACCAAATGCCCTCATTGCCGGACCATGGTGTTTCTTAATAATCCCGGCAAAAGCAATAAATATCTTTTCTTCTGCACTGAGTGCAACACGGTATTCACCCGCTAATTTTAAATCAAATGTTGATTTGAGGATGGCTATTTCAGCCATTTTTCTTTTACTTCTTCTACAATTTTTACCAAATCATGTTGATTAAATGGTTTCGAGTAGAAGTCACTTGCGCCAAGTTTCATAGATTCTGTGCGGTCTCTTTCACTATTACTTGTTGTGAGCACAATAATTGGCAGATCTTTCAGATAATCTTTTTCCCGGATGAGTTTTATCGTGCTGGTCCCCGAAACTACGGGCATATTCAGATCAAGAAAGACCAGATTCGGAAGGGTAGTGCAGTTTTCAAGGAACTGAAGTGCCTCCGAACCATCGTAGAGTGACTCAACAATAGCCTGCGGTATGGTAGCGTCAATCGCTTTTCTGAGCAGGAAATGATCGTCTGCATCATCGTCTATAATGAGCAGGTAAACTGCTATATTATTAAGGGTAGTCATTGGTTGTATTTTAATTCCTACGGAAATCAAAGCCCCGGGTTTCGGTAAAATGCTGGTTTTTCGACCAAACAGTACCGTCCCGTCAGATTGAAAGACGTTGGATTTTATGAGGGGTTAAAATAGTGTTATGTATTACAAGTGAAAGGCCAGGCCAAGAGTGGTCATTCCTGTGGAAACATCGAGCTGAAGACCCAGTACTTTTGTTAAATGGTATTCTGCTCCAAGATGAAGGTCCAGGAACATAGGTCCCGTTCCGGGTTCAATGTCTTTTCTGCCAGTGTAACCTGCTTCCCAGGTTCTTTTTCTGAAGATATAACCAAGCGATCCCGAAGCATAAAAGTCCCAATCTGA
>JAEUTM010000283.1 GCA_016788025.1 Bacteroidia bacterium | reverse complement strand
GAAATATTTCAATCCAAACATGATACCGTGCTGAGTTTTGAAATTAATGGGTTTTCGGTAAACAAATATGAGGCAAATCGAATTAGATTTAATATTTCAGAAATGAAGCATACGGTTTATGGAGCTAGTTTAAAAGGACATGGGAAGTCTGATGTCAAACCAATTTTAGTTATGGCAAGTAAACGTCCAGACAACCTTAATAAAGACACACTTCGTAAAGCAGCAATAGATTTTTGTCAAAAAGTAAAAAACCTTCCTGAATTTGGATCAATAAAGGGAGATAGGTTCCGGTATTCGACTAATCACCCTAATTTTAAAAATTATCAAGGTACAAACGGAAAACAAGTTTTATACCCCGCAATAATAGATAAATTATCATAGTTCAGAGCATGAAGCACCAAATGGAACAATTAAAACATTAGTTTGTTCAGCTTAACTTCTTAAAAGTTGCGGGAATAAAATTTGATTTCAGTCCGGCGTACATTAAAGAGCTTATGGATTTTGTGAAGTCGGAATACGAAAAGCTGTGATTTGATGAACAAATCGCAAATCATTTACGTAACAATGGTAATTTTCTTTCAGTGAAGTTTAGTTTTCACTTACACGACCATTTTCAAAAGTGAGCGTGCGGGATTTGAATTTGTTGTAGACCAACATATCATGGGTTGCAAAGAGCACAGCCCTTCCGCTTTCACTAAGGTTTTTAAGCAGTACCAGAATTTCTTCGGAGGTTTGAGGATCCAGGTTACCGGTTGGTTCATCTGCCAGGATCAAGTCAGGATCGTTAACGAGCGCGCGCGCAATACTCACACGTTGCTGTTCCCCGCCGGAAAGTTCATGAGGCATTTTGTTTTCCTTACCTTCTAAATTTACCTTTCGAAACACCTCGGCAACACGTTCTTTAATTTTCGATTCATCACGCCACCCGGTAGCTTTCATCACAAATCTCAGGTTGTTATAAATGGTTCTGTCTCCCAACAACTGAAAATCCTGGAAAACAATACCAAGCTTTCTTCTCAGGTATGGAATTTCGCGTTGTTTCAAATGGTTTAGATTAAAGCCACAACAATGTCCGGTGCCCGTAACAATAGGCAAATCTCCATAGAGAGTTTTTAAGAAACTGCTTTTCCCGCTTCCGGTTTTTCCGAGCAGGTAGATGAATTCACCTTTTTTAACTTCCAGGTTCAGATCTCCAATAACGGGCCGATCATCTTGAAAAATACTGACGTTATTATACCTGATCAATTCACTCATAATCGAAGTTTCTAAGTTAAAACTTATGTATCTTTTCACCGCAGGTTAGTTATACCAATATCAACACGGCCGGGTTAATAACTGAAAGGCCTCACACAAAAACAGCGTATCGAAGAAAACTACATTTATTGAGATAAATTTTCTATCTGAATTTAGTTTGATGAAGTGCCTGAAAAAGTTATGCGCATTGTCGCTTTTTGTTCTCTGCAGCTGGCAAATGAGTGCGCAAAAAACCGCTTATTATTCAGACCATGACTTATTGTACAAACAGGGACTTGAACTGTTTGACAAGAAGCAATATGCGAGTGCTCAGAAAAGTTTCAATGAATTTGCTTCCAAAACGAACTCAAGCCTGATGAAGGCTGATGCTTTGTATTACTCTGCCGCTTGCGGGATAGAGTTGTTTAACAAGGACAGCGAATGGCTCATGCGGGAGTTTATCAAAAGCTACCCCTTTAGCAACAAGATCAACGACGCATGGTTTTATCTTGCAAAATCAAATTTCAGAAAGAAAAAGTATTCTGAAACCATAGAGTTTCTTGAAAAAACAGACATCTACAAATTAAGTAAAGATCAGCTCGCTGAGTACTACTTTAAAAAAGGGTATAGCTACCTTATCGAAAAGAACGAAGCTAAAGCCAAAACACAGTTCTTCGAAATAAAAGACGTTGATAATAAATATATGTATCCTGCGGTATATTATTATTCGCACATCGCTTATAAAGAAAAGAATTATGAAATAGCGCTTCAGGGATTTACCAAATTAACGGGTAACGAGACCTTCGGTAGCGTAGTACCCTATTATGTTACCCAGATTTATTTTATCCAGGGAAAATACACTAAAGTTGTACAAGAGGCACCGAAACTTCTCAATGACACCTCCTTTATTCAAAAAGCTGACGAGGTTAACAGAATGATTGGTGAAAGTTATTTTCAATTAAAAGATTTTTCACACGCACTTCCATATCTTAAAAAGACGAACCTGGGTTCTGGTGGTAACTATATTCTGGGATATTGTTATTATAAAACAGGTGATTGCGCTAATGCTATTCCAAATTTTCAAAGAGCAACGGAGGCCTCAGATTCACTTGCACAAAGCGCATGGTATCATCTGGCGGATTGTTATGTGAAACAAGGAGAAAAATTAAAGGCTAAAAATGCTTTTTATGAGGCATATCGCATAGGTATTGATAAGAAAATTGCAGAAGATGCCCTTTTTAGCTTTGCCAAAATAAGTTACGAGCTCGACTTCAATCCATATAATGAGGCCGTGAAAGGATTTACAAAATACCTGAAAGAATATCCCGATTCTCCACGTAAAGACGAGGTTTATAATTTTCTCATTAATGTATACTCAACAACAAAAAATTATGATCAGGCTCTAAAAAGTATAGAAAGCCTTGGCTCCATAGATCCAATATTAAAAGTTACCTACCAGAAATTGACTTATTTCCGTGGCGTAGAGTTGTTTAACAATAACGATTTAAATAACGCTGAAAAATATTTCAAAAGGTCTCTTGAGCTCAACAGCGATATGAAATGGAATTCATTAAGTCAATACTGGCTGAGCGAGATTTCGTATATACGCAAAGACTATACAACAGCAATTGAAGGTTGGAAAAAATTCCAGGTTGTTCAGGGTGCAACAATGTTAAACGAATACGACCTGAGCAACTACGCACTTGGTTACGCTTATTTTCAAAGAAAGGAAAAAGAGGATTATACAAATGCTCAAATATCATTCAGAAAATTCCTTTTAAGTAAAGTTAAATACGATGAGCATAAAATAGCAGATGCAAATATCCGGACCGCGGATTCCTATTTTATGAATAGAGATTTCCTGCAGGCTTCCGAATATTATAAGACGGCCATAGCGATGAACAAGCAGGATGTCGACTACTCTCTTTATCAAAAGGCTCTATGCGATGGATTGAGTAAAAATTATAATGAAAAAATCGCCGAGCTAAAGAAGATAGAAAGCAGATACCCTCATTCGATATATCTGGGAGCTTCGCTAAACGAAATAGCTGACACATATTACAATAACCTCAAAGACGAAGAAAATGCTATCATTTATTATGAACGCATCCTTAAGAATTTCCCGAAGTCCTCTTATGTAAGCAATTGTTACGCTCAACTGGGTAATATTTATTATGGCCGCAAACAGGATGACAAAGCATTTGAATATTTTGATAAGTTCATTAAGCTTGATTCTAAAAGCGACGCCGCTAAGGATGTATTGCAGGCGGTTAAACGAATCTTTGAATCAAAAGGAGACGTGGAAGGCATGACCTCATACTTTGCTGAAAATGGCAATCCATTATCTGAAGATCAAATTGAAAAAGCAACATATAAAACCGCCTACGACGCTTTCTATACAGACAAAAATTGTGATCTCGCCATGCAAAAGTGGGAAATCTATATTTCTAAATTTCCGAACGGCAAGTACATTACTGAAGCTAAGTATGCCAAAGCGGAATGCGCGTATAGCAAAAATCAATTCGATGTAGCCCTTGAAGGTTATCAATATGTGATCGCAAGACCCCGCGGAATATATACGGAAAATTCGTTATCCAAAGCCTCCTACATATTGTACAAAGACAAGAAATATGAATTGGCTCTCCCGGTATTTCAGCAGTTGGAAGAACTTGCAGAAACACCGGCAAATAGAAACGCTGGAAAGTTTGGTGCTATGCGCTGTGCATTTTATCTGGCACGATACGACGTTTCTCTGGTCGAATCAAACAAAGTTCTGGCAATCGAAAAATTAACGCCTCAACAAACAAGTGAAGCAAAATATATTAAGGCAAGATCGCTTTTTGAAACGAATAGTTTAGACGATGCCATGCTCGAGTTCAAAGCTATTACGAAGTCGTCAAAAAATATTACTGGAGCAGAAGCGTACTATTACATCGCAAAGATTCAGTATTTAAAGCAAGATTATAAAGAGGTTGAAAAAACAATTAATAAGTTGGTTAGCTACGAATACAGCAACGATGACTGGAACAACAAAGGCATGCTGTTATATGCGGATGCATACATAGCAAGGGGAGAAGACGTGGACGCTATGGTGATCCTGGAAACCATTATCGACAGTAAACCAAAACAAGAATTTCTCGACGAAGCAAACAAACGCCTTTCGGCATTAAAACAAAAACAGGAGCAGCAGCAACAACAGCAGGAAAAAACGAATCAACCGACTGATATGAAAATTGAATTTAATCAGACGAAGAGAGACAGCGTATTGTTTAGTGAACCTCCAAAACCGAAAGAATAGCCATGAGTTTTGAGAATACATATCAAACGGAAAGCGCAAATACTCAGCCATTTTTGAGCCGACGACAAAAACGCCAGATCGAATGGATCATGATTATTTTGTTGATTTGCGGTTACGCGGCTGTTACATTGGCACAAACACCCACTCCCACCACCGGGTTAAATGACTTGAATTACAGCGCGGAAAGTGTCTTTCAGCCTACAATTAAAGACGCTGTAAAATTATCGGATGTGCCTGAAATTAAAGACAGTGTAAGAAGAATCAGCAATATTAAATATGGAATCACAAGCATTCCGGTATTTGCCAAATACGAAGCCCAGCCAATTGAAGTCGCTAAACTGCAGAATGAGCCGCTTCAAAAACTTTATCATTCGCTTCTGAAGCTGGGATATAGTCCATACTATAACATGCCCTATGGTGAACTTTGGCTTGGCAGTTCACGGTCAAAGGACATGAATTACAGCGCACATTTGAAACACTTTTCAAGCACCACGCATCTGAAAGATGTAGGATATGGTGGCTTTAGCGACAACCAGGTAAACGTGTTCGGAAAACGATTTTACAAGAAGCACACGCTGAATGGAGATTTGAACTACGAAAGAAATGTAGTTCACTACTATGGCTATGATACAACATTAAATCATCTTTCAAAGGACTATACAAAACAACGTTATCAGTTGTTTGAACCGAAGATTCAGGTGATGAGCCACTATACGGATAGTACGCATATCAATCATAATATTCAGCTAAGTTATTACAACCTTAAAAATTTGTATAGAGAGACGGAAAACAATGTAAAGCTAAACGCGCATGGAAGCACCTTCATAAACAAGGAAAAACTAAACGTTGGTTTTCTCACAGACTATTACAACCATCGTCAGGCAAATGATACAGCCAGTGATCTGATCATGAGTCTCAGTCCTTCTTTTGAGGCGGCCGGAAAAAAATGGCATGCGAATGTAGGGGTGACAGGAACTTTGGACAACTTCAAAAAAGTTTCAAAATTCTATTTCTATCCTCAATTAAACCTGGACTATGATATTTATGAGAGTATTATTATTCCATATGCAGGAGTTAGTGGCGGATTAATTAAAAACAGCATGCGCACTTTGAGCCGCGAAAACCCGTTCATAGACACTACTATAAACTATCGCAATACAAGTAACAAGTACAGTTTGTTTGGTGGTCTGAGGGGCAATCTCAGCAGCAGCACTTCTTATGACGCAAAAGTAAATTATGCACAGTACGAAGATCTTCACTTTTTTGTCATCGATTACCGCGGAGCAAATCTAATCTATAACCAGTTTTATGTTTTGTATGATGACGCGTCGGTACTTACCCTTACCGGACAATTAAAATACCAGATGAAGGAAAAGCTGAGTTTTATTGGCAAAGGAAACTATTATATCTATAAGCCTAAGAATCTGACAAGGGCATATCATAAGCCGGACTTTGATCTTACGTTTTCTGCAATTTATAATTTGCAAAGCAAAATTATTATCAGGGGCGATCTCTTTTTTATGGGAAAACAATGGGCTCTCACGCAAATGGAAGAGGGGGGAGTTACAAGTTATACTCCTAAACAAATCAACGGATGGGCTGATATTAACCTTGAAGGGGAATATCGTTACAGTAAAATGCTAAGTTTTTTTGTACGCTTTAATAACATTGCAAGCCAACGTTATTATCGTTGGGAGCGTTATCCAAGCCAACGCTTCAGTTTTATGCTGGGGCTTACATTTGTTCCTTTTTAGGATTACGAATAAATTATCTCGCTATATTTACAGGACAAATGCCCCGAATACCTGTATTAAAGACATATAAGATTTTTATAAACGGACAGTTCCCCAGAACAGAAAGCGGCCGTTATTACGAACTCCAAAACAAATCAGGTAATACTCTTGCAAATGTATGTTTGTCCTCAAGAAAAGATTTTAAAAATGCCCAGGTGGCTGCACGTTCTGCGTTTGCACCCTGGAGTATGAGACTCGCGTTTAACCGCGGCCAGATTTTGTACCGCATTGCCGAAATGCTTGAAGGTAGAAGGACACAATTTATCGAAGAGATGCTTCTTCAGGGTTTAACCCGAACCGCATCCGAAAATGAAATAAACCTCTGTGTAGACCGTTTGATTTATTACGCCGGCTGGTGCGATAAATACCAGCAGTTATTCAGCACAGTGAATCCGGTCGCAAGTTCTCATTTCAACTTCTCAGTTCCTGAGCCAACGGGCGTGGTATCTGTGATTGCCTCGGAGGATTCGGCTTTGCTTGGACTGATTAGCGTTGTAGCACCGATCATAGCTGGAGGGAATACATGCGTCGTTCTTGCATCCAAAAAATTTCCCTTATGCGCCGTTACATTTTCTGAGGTCTTGGTAACCTCTGATTTGCCAGCGGGAGTGGTCAATATTCTAACCGGCGACTCTGAAGAACTTCATCCGCATTTTTCTTCTCACATGGACGTTAACGCAATTGTTTACTGCAAGAATTCAAAGAAGGAGATAAAGACAGTGATGGAAAATTGTGCTCTTAACGTAAAGAGATATTTCCAGTGGAATAAAAACTGGTTAAAAGAACAAAGTCAAAGTCCATACCTCATTTTAGATCTTCAGGAAATTAAAACAACCTGGCATCCAATCGAAAATACAAGTGCTGGCGGCGCTAAGTATTAAACTGTAACATTTTACGATCGAAGGCCGTCTTAGGCACAAAGATTAATTATGCGATTATTATTATTGTTAGCTCTGCTTATCAATGGAGCCACTGTATATTCCCAGAATATTTTCAAGGCTCAGATTCTGGACAGTCTTACAAAACAGCCAGTAGAGTTTGTCAATGTAGGATTAATAGGTAAGGGTATTGGCACGGTGAGTAACGAGAACGGGGAGTTCGAATTTGTAATTCCCGATAGCCTTTTACAGGAGAAGATACGTGTTTCAATAATTGGTTATGCCAACAAGACTTTTAGCGCGAATGAACTTAAATCCAGGAACAAAATTTTTTTGAGACAGTCGGCTACGAATCTGAGTGAAGTTACCATCGCGGCCAAAAAGACGAAGTTCCAAATGCTTGGGCATGTAACCCAAACAAAAGCAGTTAGTGCGGGTTTTTCACAAAACAACCTTGGAGCGGAGATGGCGGTAAAATTAAAGATAAAGCACCCGCAGACTCAGATCCGAAGGTTCATCTGTAACATTAATAAAAACACGCTGAATAAATTGCCGATTTTCCGTATAAATATTTATAAGGAGGACGAGAATGGCTACCCCGGGGAAATCTTATTAAAACAAAATATAATCGCTCAACCGAAAGAAATGACGGGTTTGATTGAGATTGATCTGAGCTCGTATAACATTTTTGTAGACCAGAATGTATTTATTTCGATGGAGTGGATTAAGGACCTTGGCGATGCAAAGGGCTTGTATTTTTCTGCCAAATTGCTAGGCGGTGCCACCTATTACCGGATTGCAAGTCAGGACAAATGGAGAAAGGAAAGCCCCGTTGGTATAGGACTGTATGCAGAAGTGGCTTATTGAAATTTTATAAGGAGCCTTTATTGTGCCTTCTTACCTTTTTATGTTTAGATACTCCCGGACAGGAATCGCAGCGGTTTTTACAACTTTCCAAAGTACTTAAGAGAAAAATTGCTGCAGAAAGTAAGATCAGGTATCTTTTTAGCATAGTTTCTGGCTACAAATATACGTGAATATTTACTATTTTTAGGTCGGACCAAAAATCAGCATACAACGAAAGTCTAAACACTTTCTGAATAAACAAAACCTTGAAATTGTTCTTCCACATAGGGCGTTTTTTTATGCTGATGTTCAGGGTTTTTAAAAAACCGCAGAACGCACGTGTATATACCCGCCAGGTCATTTATGAAATAGATGCTATAGGTATTTCGTCTTTATCAATTGTGGCTATTATTTCTGTATTTATGGGAGGAAGCATTGCGGTTCAATCTGCCTATAGTATTGACAGCCCACTCGTGCCCTTATACGCAGT
>JAEUTM010000262.1 GCA_016788025.1 Bacteroidia bacterium | reverse complement strand
CTTGGCATTGGAGGAATAACACCCTATTTTAGCCTTTACATTTACGATCTGCTCAAACAGGCAGGTTTTGAAGAGAATGGAAAATTCTTAAACGACCTTTTGTTTTCAATTTTTGGCATTGGCCTGAACGAGGAGCTGAGTAAACTTGCCGGAGTTATTGCAGTTTTTCTTTTATTGAAAAAATACATCAACGATCCAATTGATATTTTAATTTATTCAGGTCTGACGGCTCTCGGTTTTTCTTTGGTAGAAAATTTCAATTATTTTTCGAACTACGGTGTACGTATTATTAGTTCCAGAGCTTTCTATTCCGCTTTGGAGCATATTATCAATACTTCTGTTATTGTTTACGGCTTTTTCCGTTTTAGGGTGTTCAACAAAGGCAATCCTATTTTAAATACAATCACCGGATTAGCTTTAGCCATAGGGTCACACGGACTTTTTGATTTCTTCCTTATTCAACAATTTTTAGGGCCATTAACCAGTTATTTTTCTTTACTGGTTTACCTGGTTGGGATCAATTTCTGGATTGAAATGCTTAATAATGCGAACAATTTTTCAGTGTATTTTGACTACCATAAAATTGGATTTTCAACGAGAGTAGCCTATCGGTTATTTTACTGGTATTTTCTAACACTTGCCATTGCATTTTTTAATAATGGCATGACGATCAATCTTGAGTTTTCTATTCGTACAAGTTTCAAAAGCCTGTTAACCGACGGGTTCCTCTTTTGGATCGTTATCATGAGAATTAGCCGGTTCAAAATCTTCAAAAGAAAGTACTTTAAGGTAACGCTCGCTTTACCTTTTTATATCACCAAAAATAAAGACGAAGATTTTAAAATTCCAGTATTAAATATTCCCGTTAAGATCCGTGGCGAAAATCAGCAGGAGTATTTCCTTACAAAGTATCTTGGTAAAAACGTTCGTCTGTTTCCATTGAAAGGAGAAAAGGAAGATTTGCATAATAGTGTTGCAGGTAGTTCGATAAACGCTGTGATCAGCGACAAAATTCTTCTTTACGACGATGTAATAGTTTACACTCTTTTTATTGAGGATAAATTATGGATTAAACCCGACAAGATTTTTGTATTAAAACCAGTGATGAAAACATTCGCAAAACTGGAATTAAATGGGGTGATTACTGCACTTTATGGGATAAAATTAGATGCTAGTGACCTGGATATTAAAGATTTAGAAATTAGGGAGTTGGATTTTATTTCATGGGTCAAAATCCAGCCCGATGGCATTTAATTTGTTAAGTTTCATTTAAGTTTAAAAAATGGGGTAACTTTTAACAAGATAACCCGTATACCAACTCTATAAACAAAACCAAAATATGAAAGGCAAGAGCGTACTTTACAGCATAACTGCAATAGGATTTGCAGGTATGTTAATTTTTAGTTCCTGTAAAAAGAAAGAAGATAAAAAAGACGACGAAACCCCTGAGGTTGTTGCTCCTAGTACAGAAAGCGGTGCAGACAACCGCGATGCGCAAAGCGAGAACGACGTAGCTATCGGAGACATTAACGATGTTATAGGGAATTCTCGTTTGGCAGGAAGAGGCACTGAGGCTTCGGGTACGCAAGGTGTTACTGGGGACATTTGTGGCCTTACAGTAGATTCGATCGATATTGCAAATGGTGCAATTACGTTTAGTTATACAGGTGTAAGCTGCAACAACCGCACGCGTACTGGTGTTATAAAGGTAAGCTTATTCAACGGTACTACTAAGTGGAGGAATACCGGTGCTGTTTTAAAAATTGAGTATTTAAACTACAAGGTTACCAGAACCTCGGATAAAAAATCAATTACATTTAACGGTATTCAATACTTAAGTAACGTATCAGGAGGCACCTGGTGGGATTTAATAATTCTTAAAACCAAAACAAGCCTTGTTTCTACTATCAGCACAGGCGCTGTGGGCGCAAGCAGTACACCGCTTGTTCTTACCTTCAGTGACGGTAAAACTGCAACTTATAATATTAATCGTAGAATTACTTATACCTACCCGAACAACATAATTACTCTGACTGCTGAGGGAATGGGGATGTATAGTGGAATTTCAAACCTTGAGAATTACGGAACAGCTCGCAACGGGGATGTATTTACCAGTCAGGTAACAGTTCCAATTGTTTGGAATATAACATGTGGTGGCGCGGTGCTTAAGGGAGAAGTGAATCTTAAAAATATAACAAACCTTGCTTCAATGAAGTTTACATACGGGGTTGATGTTAATGGAAACCCGGTAACGGTAGGGCAAAATGATTGTCCTTATGGCTGGAAGCTGGATTGGAGTGTAAGCGGCCAGTCTCACTCGAAAGTATTCGGATATTACTAGCAAATAATTTCTTAATAAAAGTCCGTTCCGGCTAGCGGGGTGGGCTTTTTTATTTACGGAGTAGTCGTTGTTGGCCAAAACCAGAGGTTTTAGGAGATTTTTTATATCTTTACAGTGGATGGGTTCTAAAGTTACCAAGACTTATTTTAATTTTTACAGAGTACCGGGCATTGCTTTCCTGGCATTGTTAGTTTTATTTGGTTCCTGCAAAAAGAAACGCGCCTTTAAGGAAGAAGACGCGCAGATTACTGCAGATGTGAGAATGGTGCAAGGACAGATTGATAACGTACTAAAGGATATTAACGTTATTATCATGAACCGTAGTCTTCTCAGAGGAAGACCTGCAGGAGATGCGGGGGATGAAGGTGGAAAACTTAATGCTTGTGGGTTCCGAATCGATACCGCCCAGGCAAACCAGGGAGTTATTAATATACACTACGATAGTTCGTATTGTAGTGGCATTAAACGGATGGGAACAGTAATGTTCACTATTCAGAATTATCCGACAAAAAAATGGAAACATCAGGGCTGCGTGTTGACTGTAAACTTTATAAAATATTCAGGAAGTAGAGTGGATGGCAGGAATATACAATTATCGGGCACTGTTTATCTAACCAACACCAGTGGAAAAACCTGGCACGACCTTGTTTATTTATACGAACCGAGCATTTCTCAAATCCTCACGGGTAACGGCATAACGGCCACCTTTGGTGGAAATGAGACTTCAATATTCAACTTTAACCGTCGCATGACTTACACCT
>JAEUTM010000257.1 GCA_016788025.1 Bacteroidia bacterium | reverse complement strand
AAAAGAAAAAACAGCTGCTGAAAAAATGACGGAGCTGTTTAAAAAAAATAAAGGAAAACCAGGTGGCGGAAAAGGAGATAATGATCAAGCCGGACAAAATGGTTCTCCGGACGGTGACCCTTTTAAAGATGGGCAAGGTGGCTCCGGCGGAGGCACTGGTGGTGGAAATGGAACTGGCGACGGGCCGGGTGATGGTCCGGGAAAAGGACCTGGCAGTGGTGGTGGTATTGGAGGCAGAATTGGTATTGATTTGAAAGGTCGCGCAGTAGTAAAACCTCCAAAACTACCAAGTGATACAAAAGAAGAGGGAAAAGTTGTAGTTGAGATCACTGTGGATTCAGAGGGAAATGTAATTGAAGCGAATCCAAATGGTCGCGGCACAACAACAAGCAGTGCCTTATTGAAGGCGAAAGCAAAACAAGCGGCCTTCGCTACAAAATTTAATGTGGACGGTAAATTTGAAGAACAGCGGGGAACTATAACTATCGTATTTTCATTTAACTAAAATGACTTATCCTCAAACGTTAGATTATCTCTTCTCACGTTTACCGATGTACCAGCGGGTTGGCGCCGCAGCTTACAAAGCCAATCTCGATAACACTGTTAAGATCACTGAAATTCTTGGTAAACCACATTTAAAATTAAAATGCATACATGTTGCCGGAACCAATGGCAAAGGATCAAGCAGCCATATGATTGCGGCCATTATGCAGCAATGTGGTTATAAAACCGGGCTTTATACCTCCCCTCACCTACACGATTTCAGAGAGCGAATCAAAGTCAACGGGAAAATGATTCCGAAAAATTACGTCACTGAATTTGTTTTAAAACACAAGGAGGCATTTGAACCCATAGAACCCAGCTTTTTTGAATGGACAGTTGGACTTGCCCTGGATTATTTTGCCGCGGAAGAAGTAGATGTGGCCGTTATAGAGGTTGGATTGGGCGGCAGATTGGATTCCACGAATATTATTACACCAAAGGCTTGTTTGATTACCAACATAAGTTTCGACCACATGAATCTGCTTGGTGATACATTGGAAAAAATAAGCCGGGAAAAAGCCGGTATCATTAAGCCGCGTGTTCCTGTCGTTGTCAGTCAATACCAGAGCGAAACTGCACCGATCTTTAACCAGATAGCCAAAGAGCAGAAAGCTCCTATTGAATACGCCGACAAAAATTACAAAATTATCAGTCACAAAATATCCGGTGGATTACTTCATGTTGAACTGCTAAATCGTAAAACAGAGCAACAGGAAAAGTACGAACTCGATCTTACCGGTAATTACCAACTTAAAAATGTGCTGGGCGTTTTAAACCTGGTAGAGTATATTGAAAAAGCTGGCTTTTTAATTGAACCGGAGAATGTAAAAAAAGCGCTGAAACAAGTAATAAAGATCACCGGGTTGAAGGGAAGGTGGCAAAAACTTTCAGAGAAACCACTTATTATTACTGATACGGGACATAACGAAGACGGCATAAAACAAGTACTTCACAATTTCAGCACCGTGCAATTCGACAAGCTCCATTTTGTTCTCGGCACTGTAAATGATAAGGATATTAGTAAAATCTTATCGCTCCTGCCAAAAGATGCCATTTACTATTTTGTAAAAGCGAACATTCCCCGAGCATTGGATGAGAATGATCTGATGAAGCAGGCTCAACGTTTTAAATTAAATGGCAAGGCCTATAAGACTGTGGAAGAAGGAATTAAGGCTGCAAAAAAAGCCGCAAAAAAATCGGATTTTATTTTTATTGGAGGAAGTACTTTTGTTGTGGGTGACGCGCTGGAGGTTCTTGATTCGTAAGGGAAACAAGAGTCAAGAACCAAGAAACAAGTGTTAAGGAGCAAAAATTCTGGATTTAAATAGCAAGACTGTTCAAATAGTCCGCCAGATTTAACAATCGAGATCCGTACCAGCTAAAGATTTCTCCGTCTACGATTCTAATTTTTGCTTTCGGTAGAATTGTCTGAAGTGCTTCAACGTGTTTTTCTTTGAAGGGAAACGGTTCTGAAGACAAGAAACAGAGTTCCGGATTTAGTTTAACCAGTTCTTCGTCCGTCATTTCGGGATAACGTTCCAGGCTAGCACAGGCATTTGTAAAACCAATATAATTGATCACATAATCTATAAAAGTATTCTTCGCAGCGAGCATATAAGGCTTGTTCCAAATAAAATAGGCAAGTGTTTGCGCTGAGAACTTGTTTTTAATTTTAGGTAGAGTCTTTTTAATGTCTGCTACGATTTTTTTAGCCTCTCTTTCCTTTTCTAAAATAATTCCCAGGTCATGCATCATTTTAAAAGAGTCCTCAAAAGAATAAATATCGCTCATCCAAACCGGAAATTCTTCCTGGAGTTGCCGGATCTGCTCTTCACTGTTTTCTTCCTTATTGCCGATGATTAAATCTGGCTTCAAAAGTCTGATCTTTTCGAGGTTTAATTCTTTGGTTCCTCCTACCCGCTCTATCTTTTTGTACATTTCTTCGGGATGAATACAAAACCTTGTAATGCCTACGAGTTCTTCCCTTAAACCGATATCCCAAAGAAATTCAGACTGAGAGGGAACAATAGAAACAATGCGCGTCGGTGTTTTTTCGAAGTTTATGTGATGGCCGATTTGATCGGTGAATAAAGGCATGGCGTAAAAATATGGAGTCAACAGCCAAGAACCAAGATGCAAGACGAAATTCAACAGCAATAATGTATATTTGCGGCTGCTTTGACCAAGGCCATACAGGGACATATAGCTTTATTTGCAGCGCAGGTGATCTACGCATTAAATTATTCTATTGCGAAGGGCTTGATGCCGGATTATATCAGTCCTATTGCCTTGGTATTTTTACGAATCCTGGGGGCGGGCGTATTGTTCTGGATCACCTCGCTTTTTGTAACGATTCAAAAAGTGGAAAAGCAAGACATGAAGCGTATGGCTTTAGTAGCTTTATTTGGAGTTGTGATAAACCAGATTTTTTTTATTTATGGATTGAGTTTGACTACACCCATCAATTCATCCATCATTATGATCTCCAATCCAATCATGGTGTTCATTTTTACGCTTTTTATTCTAAAGGAACGCATTACGGTTTTAAAAACAAGTGGATTGATACTTGCAATTATCGGAGCCGTTATGATTTTGAGTTTAAGGGGAAATTTTGAAGTGGGAAGCGAAACAATTGCCGGGGATCTCATGACCCTGATAAACTCTGCTTCCTGGGCCATTTTTATTGTGATGGCAAAGCCTATCATGCAGAAATATAATACTGCTACGGCTATGAGATGGATGTTTCTTTTTGGAAGCATATACATTTTACCAATCGGTTTCATTGAAACTTTGCATACCAACTGGTCGGGATTTACCGGACATGCTGTTTTTGCACTGTTCTTTGTGGTGGTGATGACAACCTTCTTTGCATACTTCTTAAATGTATTCGGCTTACAGGTTCTGAGTCCAAATACGGTAAGTGCTTATATTTATCTCCAACCCTTTCTCGCTTCGCTATTCGCGATTTTAATTGGTGAAGATAAATTAACCCCCACAAAATTATTTTCAGGTATTTTAATTATTTTAGGTCTCTACCTGGTAAACATTAAACCAAAAAAAATTAAAGAATGATCAAATCGATGACAGGCTTTGGAAAAGCCACAAGTACTTTAGGTGATAAAACCCTCATCGTGGAGATCAGGGCCTTAAATAGTAAAAGTGCGGACATCAGCCTTCGCGTGCCTTCTCAGCTGCGTAATTATGAACTAGAACTACGTAACGAGCTATCAAAACAATTAGAACGCGGTAAAATAGACCTGAGTATTTTTATTGAGTCGGCGCAAGGAGAATCTTCCGCGGAAATTAATGCGAGCCTGGCCAGGGCTTATTATACTCAATTGCAAAAACTTGCTAAGGAATTGAACGAACCCCTTAGCGATCCATTGGGACAGATCATGCGGCTGCCAGATGTGATGAAGGCAGAAAGAAAAGAAATGGATGAAAAGGAGTGGAAGACTATTTTAAAATGTGTTCACGATGCCGTAAAGCAGTTAAACGAATTCCGAGATACTGAAGGGAAGTCCTTAAAAAAAGATTTTGATGATCGTCTCGATAAAATTGAAAAAAGTCTTGAGCAGATTAAAAAGTTGGATGCCGGTCGTGTGAACCAAATTAAAGAGAGGATTCGCACCAACTTGAACGAGTTCATTGGTAAAGATAAAATTGATGAGACCCGTTTCGAACAGGAAATGATCTACTATATTGAAAAGCTTGACATCAACGAAGAAAAAGTACGCCTAAAAACACATCTTGATTATTTTCGTGACACTTGTAAAGAAGCCTCGCCTGGACGTAAACTCAATTTTATAAGCCAGGAAATTGGCAGGGAAATTAATACCATTGGATCGAAGGCCAATGATGCCGGAATTCAGAAATTAGTGGTATTGATGAAGGACGAGCTGGAGAAAATTAAAGAGCAGGCAAATAATGTGCTTTAGTTCTTACCTGGATTTATAAATCACCCAAACGCTATTTGCCCTGCCTTCGATTGCTACATATGATGCCTGTACTAACTAAGACTGTTAAGATTAATCAAGCAATTAATTACTTTGGAAGCAGGGGCTATTAACTGATTGGTCAATCTGCCGCCGAACTGAAATCCATGTATACTTTCATTAAGAGGTAACCCAGATTATTTTGCTAAAAATCAATTACTTAAAACATCATCAATAAATAAATTTGCGAAACCATAAAGTTGCACGTATATTCGCAACCATAAAGTTGCTTAATTTATGCAAGAGACCAGAAGAGATATCTTTCAAGCGATAGCCGACCCTACCCGTCGCGCTATCATTACATTGATTGCTGTAAATGCAATGACCCCCAATGCATTAGCAGAGCATTTTGATACAAGCAGGCAAGCGGTTTCCAAACACTTAAAAATTTTAACTGAATGCGAACTCGTCTCAACCAAACAAGAAGGACGCGAAATTTATTATCACTTAGAACTACATAAAATGAAACAAATAGACAAATGGCTGGAGCAGTTCCGCAAGCTTTGGGAGAACCGCTTCAACGAACTGGATAAAATATTATTAACCATTAAAAACACATCGAAGTAAATCAGAGATCACTTCGTTGTTTACAGACGGATACATTAAAACTATTACTAAAAGATAACACTATGAACAGCACCCTACTCTTCGACTTTGTGGTGAACAAAGAAAAAAATTCAATTCATGTAACACGTGAATTTGCAGCGCCATCTGATACTGTGTGGGAAGCATGGACAAATCCCGAAATTTTAGACAAATGGTGGGCTCCAAAACCCTACTATGTAAAAACCAAATCAATGGACTTCCGCGAGGGCGGAACCTGGCTCTACGCTATGATTGGTCCCGAAAATGACACACACTGGTGCCGTGCAGATTATAAAAAGATCACACAGAAAAAAAACTATTCGTACCTGGATGCTTTTTGCGATGAGAATGGAAAGATTAATACCGATATGCCGCGTACTTCCTGGAACGTAGGATTTAAAGCGGAAGCGGAAACAACAGTGGTAAATGTGGATCTGCAATATAACAGTCTCGAAGACCTTGAAAAAGTAATTCAGCTTGGATTTAAAGAAGGATTCGGTATGGCGATGGATAATCTTGATCAGTATATTAAGTCACGCCAGAAATTACGCAGCGAATTGAGAATAAGTAATAAAGCTCGTGTTTGTACTTACCTGAACTTCCCGGGAAATACGGAAGAGGCATTTAACTTCTACAAAAAAGTATTCCGTTCTGAATTCAGCGGTAAAGGAATTCAGTATTTTGGAGACATTCCTGCTGGTGAAGGACAACCACCCGTAGCGGAGTCCGTAAAAAAGATGGTTCTTCACGTTGAATTGCCAATATTAGGGGGACACGTATTAATGGCTACAGATGCGCCAAAAGAAATGGGTTTTACCCTTACCAGCGGCAATAACATGCATATTTCTTTAGAGCCGGAAACAAGAGAAGAAGCAAAACGTCTTTTTGATGAATTATCCGCTGGAGGCAAGGTAACCATGCCCTTGCAGGACATGTTCTTCGGTTCTTATTTCGGAGAATTTACCGATAAATATGGCATCACCTGGATGGTGAATTATGTTAACA
>JAEUTM010000432.1 GCA_016788025.1 Bacteroidia bacterium | reverse complement strand
TTTTTTATCGCTTGCGCAGATGTTCCTTATTTTTCGCAGTTTGGAAGCCATATTAATAAAAGCGTTATGGTTTGGCGGATGTCCGCCGGTTATTCCTTTAAGCTCGTATTCAGTAGTTTTCATTACTGGGGTTTTTTTCTTCTTTTTCTGTTATTTTCTCTTGGCTGTGTATTTACATTGAATAAATTCTTCAGGGAATATAACACAGCGCTTGCAGACGAAGCCAAAAGACCATTTTGGAAAAATTTGCTGCTGTTGCTGATAACTGGATTTTTTCTTTTTGCATTTGCAAGAGGGCGACTAACTTCCAAAAGCACAATGCACGAGGGAATGTCCATCGTTAGCCAGAACGCCTTTGTAAATCAAATTGCCCTGAATGCCAATTTTACATTGATAAAAAGCTTAAGTAGAAAGGAGGCCAACAAGGACTACTTAAAAAACATTGAGCAAGATCTGAAGGTCTGCAAAGCATTCTACCCGCGCAATTATTTTCCGGAGGGTGGTGTTTTAAAGGCCGCCACGGTTTTACCGGTATCCCAGGATTCTTTACGCAAACTAAATGTTGTTGTGGTACTAATGGAGAGCCTGAACATGTCTAAAATGGGATATCACAATCATAAAAACCTTTCGCCGTATTTAACGGAGTTGGCCGGCGAGTCGGTTTTTTTCGACAGATTTTTCTCTTCGGGCATTCACACGTTTAATGGTTTATTTTCTACGGCCAGTGGCTTTCCTTCGGTTTACACAGAACAAGGTCTAAGGCAATATACCAGGCAACCATTTACAACACTCGCCAATCTTTTAAAGCCATTTGGATACCAAACATATTTCTGCACAACACATGACGCCGTGTTCGACAATATGGAAGGATTTTTTAAACTGAATGGTTTTGATAAGGTTATCAGCGAATCAGACTTTAGTATGTCTGAAAGTATTGGTGTGACTGGTGTTCCGGATCATCTGCTTTACGCGAAGCTTGTTGAAAGAGTAAACAAAGAAAAAGGACAACCATTTGTTGCGTATGTAATGACAGGAACCGATCACGGCCCGTGGCACATTCCTTCAAACATACCTTTTAAACCAGACGGGAACAGCTTCCAGGAAAACGCGAGCATGTATGCAGACTGGGCCGTAAAACGGTTTATTGAAGATGCCAGGAAACACGACTGGTATAAGAACACAGTGTTTGTGTTTTTAGGAGATCATGGACAGATTATGGACGACCCATATCAAATGCCTATTACCTATCATCACATTCCTTGTATTGTTCATTGTCCTTCTTTGCTTAAAGCAGAACAAAACCACAATCTCGGCTATCAACCGGATATCGTTAAAACAGTAGCATCATTGTTAAAACTTAACTATGCAAATTTTAGCTTTGGGGAGAATGTTTTAGAGGTATCCAGGCCTTTTGTTTTTTTCAGCGCAGACGACAAACTAGGATATGTAACCAGTGACGATTATTTTTTCTTTCATTGTTTTACCGATAATCAAAAGCGCTTTGTGAAATACAAAGATCTTTCGGAAAATGATTATTACCAGGAACATAAACGGAGGGCAGACTCTCTTTATTCTGTTGCAAAAAGTCTTTATAACTCTGTAAATTACTATATACAAAACAATTACGCAGCGTATTAGCATTTTAACGAGAATAGTATATTTGTAGAACAAAACAACGATATGGCTTACAATTTATTAAAAGGAAAACGCGGCATTATTACCGGAGCATTGGATGAAAACTCAATTGCCTGGAAAGTTGCCTTAAAGGCGCACGAAGAAGGCGCGACATTTACTTTGACCAACGCACCCATAGCTATGCGAATGGGGGAGATAAATAAGCTTGCAGAGCAAACCGGAGCCAAAATAATTCCAGCCGATGCAACCAGCATGGAGGACCTGGATAAACTTTACAAGGAATCTATGGACCATCTTGGCGGCAAGATTGATTTCGTTCTTCACTCCATAGGAATGAGCGTGAATATCCGGAAAAACATTCCTTACACGGAGCTTAACTACGAATTTTTCCAGAAAGGAATAGATGTTTCGGCACTTACGCTTCATAAAATGCTTGCAGCAGCGCATAAATTGGACGCTTTGAACGAGCACGCCTCTGTGGTGGCTCTAACCTATATTGCGGCGCAAAGAGTTTATCCGTTCTATACAGATATGGCAGACATTAAAGCAATGCTGGAGAGTATTGCGCGCACTTTCGGATATCACTATGGTAAGCAGAAGAAAGTGAGAATTAATACAGTATCTCAATCGCCGACTAAAACAACAGCCGGTGGAGGAATTAAAGGCTTTACAGATTTCTTTGATTTTGCACAACAACAGTCGCCTCTTGGTAATGCGAGTGCCGAAGACTGTGCAAATTATTGTATAACCCTGTTTAGTGACCTTACCCGTATGGTAACAATGCAAAATCTTTATCATGATGGAGGTTATTCATCAACCGGAGTGAGCGCAGAACAGCTTATGAAATAACGAGTTAAAAATCAAAATGTAAGGGCAGGATTAATTCCTGCCTTTTCTTTTTTTATACGCGATTGAAGCTTACTTTTGCTGAAAATTCCTCCCCTCTATGTCATTACTTACTACGTCTAACGAGAAAGCGATAAAAAGAACAATTTATATTACGACAATAGCAATT
>JAEUTM010000205.1 GCA_016788025.1 Bacteroidia bacterium | reverse complement strand
CAGGTAAGGGATAAAATTCTGAGCAAATTGGGAGGACGATCATCCATTCATAAATTCGTGACAGATTTGTTTTCTGACAACACTAAATCACTAGAATAAACAAGTAAGGCCAGTTTACTTTCGTATAAATATAAAATCTCCGCCCTCATCACCAACGTTTTGAATCACACCATACTGTGGAGTGGTTGGACTATTATTTCCCACTGGGATTTCAATGCTTTGAAAAAGTTGACTTGCAGAAAAATAATTTTCCGGATTGTGCGCTAATCGGTCTACCAGGTATTTCATGAACACACTTATATTAGGCACCGTTTTAAGAGTACCGCTCGTTATAGCCTTTCGGCTCGGGAGGTCGTATTTCTTTTTTAATGCATCACCAGCGTTTTGCATATTAACACTTCTTGATTTAAAAATACTCCCGCTGAAACATGCGTCGGAGATTAGCAAGGTGTGCTTTGACTTTATTTTTTTAAGAGACGCAACGAGCTGGTCGTTATACAACCAATTCGAGGTGTTTTCCACTTCTGAGTCTTTTGGCAACCAGTAACCCAATTGACTCTCCTCCTCGTAATGCCCGTGACCAGCATAAAAAATCAGTACGTTATCGTCTCCGGTAACCTGCTTACTAAGGTTATCTAATGCAATTACTATTTCCCTTCGTGTAGGATTTTTAAGGAGAACCATATCTTCTTTTTGAAAAGTGTAATTGGTAAGAAGTACATCCGCTAATTTATCAGCATCTTTTTCTGGCAATTGATCCAGGTCTGGAATCGAAGGATCCGAATAGTCACTAATGCCTATGAGCAAGGCGTAAAATTTGCCAGGTAAAGACGAAGTATCAGGATTTGCCTGTAAAGGTTTCTCTGAAGTTTCTGATTTTTCCAGATTCACTGTTTCTCTGACAACCAGCTCTTCTTTTTTAGGTTCGTATTTGTAGTTATACGTGTCAAATATGCCCAGATGTTTGCTGAGGTTTTTGACTGTGCTTTTTTCGTTAAAAAAAGTGTACTTATTTTTTTCTTTAGACGAATGAATGAGCGTGTACTTGCAATCGAGGAAATTTAATTGCGTTAACATTTCGGGGTTGGTGCCCGAAATAATTGTCAGATTATATTCGCAGGTAACTATTTCACACTGATTGTAATCTTTGGAGTACAACGCCGAGGCATCCAGTATTTCTAAAAAGCCTCTTTCCTTTAGTTTACTTTCAATGGTGGATTTGATCTGCTCACTATATTCAATGTGCTTATTGTTTGGCTTAACGACAATATATCTGAAGCCGTTCAATACTGTAAGATCGTTTTGCCCATAAACAAAACCGCCAATTAAAATAAAAAGGGCAAATAGTCGAAATCGATATTCCATGTTTATTGATTTAAAGGTAAGGGAAAGTGCCTTTCTGTAAAACACTTTCCCATTAAACTATTTACCAATCCATGTAATAAGCCATGGTAGCACCTACAAATGTAGATTTGCCACCAAAAGGACTTCCACCGTTTGTGGAGAAGCGAAGGCCGAATCTTAACGGAGAAGATAAGTTAAAGTCAATTCCTGCCGCGATACCCATTTTGGCTTTTGTTTCAGCAACATCTGTGCGTTTAGCGTCATCGCCTGAGATGCCCGGACCAGTAGTGATCTGTGTAGCTTTATTCACAACTCCGATTTGCGGTCCGGCCAGGAAAGTGATGTGTTTAGAAACTGGCACGTAACCGTAAAGAGGAATATCGATATATGTGAAGGTGTAGCGGGTTTTGGTTTTTACCGGCCCACTAGCTCCCTCAAAGGAACCATTCTGGCTACCATTTTTGATGGAAAAAAGGACCTCTGGTTGAAGGCCCATGCGGTCTTTGAGTTCTGCATTAATAAACAAGCCCACCTGGAAACCAAATGATGTATTACCTCCACCCAAGCTGGTAGAGCCCAGGCTGACTCTTGGACCATATTTTAACTGAGCGCTACAAAAGGATGCGATTAAAAATAAACCGACGAATATTATTATATCTTTTTTCATGATAAATACGTTTTTAAATTAGTTATGCTGATATCTGACACCGAAAAATCTGGAGAAAATACCTCTGCGTTCGCGTTTGATCCTTTTCTCTTTTGCTTTCACATTAACAACCTGCGCGTTCAATGCCGGGTCGAGTAATGTGACATCTTTTTCATTAGCAAACTTAATCGTATTACCGGTTATAACAATTAGGTTACTTTCTTCAATACCATCAGAGGTAATATAAGACGACACTTCTCCGTCTTTATTAAACAAGACATGTAAGGTCTTGTAGTCCTTTTCGTAATAAAGGTCGCCGGCAGTTTGCGAATTTTCGTTTGTAGTTTCACGAACAAACTCATCCTGATTGAGAGTGTTCACCTTCATTATTCTTTTTTTCAGCCTGTAATTAAACGTAGCCAGCATCGCGCCGGACTCTTCAATATGATAGATGTCATAAGGCTCTATGCCCAGAACATCTACCACCTGTTTAATTTTCATACTCGGTTTTACCTGAGAAATTTGCATCACGTTTGTAAATGGCGGAGCCACATAAACGGCGCATGACCCAAGCGCCAAGGTGGACGCAAGAATCACTGTGTGTAATTTTGTTTTTTTCATATGGGAGTTGTGTTTGTGTTCGACGAATGTATCAAACAAATTCACAAAAAAAAACAAAACGGGAATTTTAAGGGAATTATATGGGGAAATACACCCCCTGAAATCACTAGTCCTCCAACAGGAAGATCGCTTCACCGAACTCATTGATAGCCTTGTTATTGCTTTGTTGTTTCGCCAACTGAAGGCCTTTCTGATAATAGTTCATGGCTTCAGTATTTTCCACAAGGAGCTCACATAATTTTCCCAGCTGATAATATGCCGGAACATATTCCGGGTTTAAATTCAGGACTTTTTGAAATTGTTGTTTAGCTATTGAAAGATCCGAGGCATTGTTTAGAAGTTCCATACCTAATGCATAATTCAGGAACAAGTCATTCGGCTCTTTCTTAAGCATGCCGTAGAGCATATCGATACGCCCCGTATTTACCATTAAGCCGAAGTGAATTGTTTTAGAAAACGGATATCGTTCTCAAAATACAAACGAAGATCTTTTACCTGGTACTTTAGCATTGTTATACGTTCGATTCCCATTCCAAAAGCGAAGCCTTTGTATTTTTTCTCATCAATGCCACAGTTGATCAACACCTGAGGGTCAACCATACCGCAACCTAAAATTTCAACCCAGCCGGTATATTTACAAACGTTACATCCGCTGCCCTTACATATCGTGCAGCTGATATCCATTTCGGCACTTGGTTCAGTAAATGGGAAATAACTCGGACGAAGCCTGATTTTCGTATCCGTACCGAACATCTCTTTAGCAAAATAAAGAAGCGTTTGTTTTAAGTCCGCAAAAGATACTTTTTCATCAATATAGAGACCCTCAACCTGGTGAAACTGGCAGTGCGCCCGGGCGCTGATAGCTTCGTTACGGTAAACTCTTCCGGGAGAAATGGTGCGTATTGGGGGTTTCTTGCTTTGCATGATATGCACCTGAACACTGGAAGTCTGTGTACGCAAAACCATTTCGGGATTCAGGCTTACATAAAAGGTATCCTGCATATCACGCGCCGGGTGATTTTCAGGAGTGTTTAAAGCGCTGAAATTATGCCAGTCATCTTCAATTTCGTTGCCGTCGCTAATGGTAAATCCAATGCGGGCAAAAATATCGATGATTTCGTTTTTTACGAGAGTTAATGGATGGCGGGTTCCGTTTTGAAGAGTCGGCATGCCAGGCAAACTAAGATCTAGCGTACCTTTGGTATCTTCGTTTCGGGATTCAAAACGTTCTTTAAGTTCGTTTATTTTATCCTGGGCCTTTGTTTTTAGATGATTTAGCTTTTGCCCAACTTCTTTTTTCAGTTCTCCGGGAACAGTTTTAAAGTCGTCGAAAAGAACGCTTATCTCACCTTTTTTACTAAGCCATTTAATACGGTATTCTTCTAACTGTTCCTTAGAACTGGCAGAGAAAGCTTCCACTTCCTGAAGTAAACCACTTATCCTTTCAATCATACTCATGTACGGGCTACAAAAGTAATAAAATAAAGGGATATTGGAGAAAAAGACCTCTCTACCAGTTCTCAGAACAATGGTATTATTTCAACTCGCAATTTGTTTCCACGGTTGTTACCGAAGACCAGGCGGTTGTACCTCCTCCACCTTCATCCGTATAGCTGTATTTTTCAGAGAAACAGTTTTGACTGTATTTAAAAGCTTTTTTACGCTGTTTGTCTTTTGTTATTTTATCAGAATACGTTCTTATTTCTGTTCTTTCACCAAAACCACTGATCACCTCTGTTTCAGTTGTTTTACATTCACAAGTACGGGTTTTGCGGCAAGATGCCGAAACGATACTTAATGCTAAAATGGCTAATATTAAAGTCTGCTTCATGGTATAATCATTTAAGTTTACAATCATAGTCATCAGTGGTAGTGCCACCCGATGAATTCACATAAGTGCTTGTTGAAGACTGGCAAAGATTTTTTGCATCACTCTTCTTGATTTCCCTGTAAGTAGTATTTGCCATAGGATCTGTATAAACGTCTCCGTCAGCATCGGTGTGTGTGTATGTACACTCACAAACCCTGTCTTTCTTGCACGAAGAAAAACAAGCTGTTGCCATTAACATGGCCATAACACATATTTTTTTCATTGATTTTGGTTTTCCTCAGCAATGAAAATCTGATACCAGAAAATATCCTAAAAGAATTGTAAAAAAGCTTAAATCGGCGGATTGCTTTGCAGGCCGGATCTTTTGAAGAATCTACTCGGTTAATTTTGTTAATAAAACAACATTTTCCACATGTGCCGTTTGTGGAAACATATCCACAGGTTGAGTTTTTTCAATTTTATAAGCCTGTTGTAGAATTGAAAGATCCCGGGCCTGGGTTGAAGGGTTACAGCTTACGTATACTATTTTTTCCGGTGCAGCCTTTAAGATTACACTTACCACCTCCGGGTCCATCCCAGCACGGGGCGGGTCTGTTATAATAACGTCGGGTTTGCCGTGTTTCATAACAAAATCTTCGTTAAGAACATCCTTCATATTGCCGGCGTAAAACTGGGTATTACTGATATTGTTATTTTTCGAGTTTTCTTTTGCATCCTCAATAGCATCTTCTACATATTCAATTCCAATAACCTGTTTTGCCTGTCGGGCAACAAAATTGGCGATTGTTCCGGTGCCGGTGTATAAATCGTATACAATCTCCCTGCCTGTTAATCCGGCGTAGTCTCTTGTTATTTCATACAAATGCTGAGCCTGGGGAGAATTAGTTTGATAGAATGATTTTGCACTGATTTTAAATCTGAGCCCTTCCATTTGCTCTTCGATATAGTCTTTACCGTGATAGGTTTTTATATCCAAACCAAAAAACGTGTCGTTGCCCTTGTCGTTGTGCACGTATTGAAGACAGGTAATTTGAGGGAAACGACTTTTAATGAACTCAAGAAGTCCAAAAAGCTCTTTTTCCAAATATTCGAAAACAGAAACAACCAACATAATTTCACCGGTACTGGAAGTACGAATCATGATTGTTCTCAGAAAACCACCCTTGTTGCGTATATCAAAAAAGCTCAGATTATTCTCAAAAGCATAATGTTTAATAGCGTTTCTGATCTCATTGCTCGGATCAGCCTGAAGAGAACAATGTTCAATGTCAAGAATCTTATCAAACATTCCCGGAATATGAAAGCCCAGAGCATTTTTATTCTCAAAGGTTTCTCCCGACTTCATCTGTTCCGTTGTGAGCCACTTTTTATTTGAAAAAGAGAATTCGAGTTTGTTACGATAAAAGTATTGGTCCTTGTTTCCTGAAATAGGCTGTATCTCCGGGAAAGTTAATTTGCCAATGCGTGTAAATGCATCAAAGACGTATTTCTGTTTAAATTCCAGCTGCGATGCATAGCTCATGTTCTGCCATTTGCATCCGCCGCAGGTCCCGAAGTGTTTGCATACCGGATCAACTCTTCTTTCAGAATATTTTATGAATTGATGAACTTTTCCTTCGGCGAAACTATTTTTCTTGCGATGAACCATCACGTCCACAACATCGCCAGGAACAGCACCTTCAATAAAAACCACCAAACCTTCATGTTTGGCAATTGCTTTCCCCTCGGTGCTAATATCAACCACCTCCAGCTTTTCCAGCACAAAATTCTTCTTAATTTTTGTCATACAATAGGCTGCAAAAGTACTAAAATCTTACCTTTGCCCGATGGCCCGTTACTTTTTAACGCTTTCTTACAATGGCACCGATTTCAACGGCTGGCAAATACAGGAGAATACTCCAAATACCATACAACAGGTGCTGGAGGAAAAAATGTCTATGCTGCTAAAAGAAAAAATCGAAATCACCGGTTGCGGCAGAACTGATACAGGAGTGAATGCAAAAAACTACGTGGCGCATTTTGATAGTCATTGTGCGGATCTTATAGAAAACAAACAACATTGGATCTATAAATTCAATACGGTTCTTCCGCCAACAATCGCAGTAAGCAATATTCAAAGAGTTAAAGAGGGCTCTCATGCAAGGTTTAACGCCACGCGCAGAATTTATTATTACTACATAAGCAGACAAAAGAATCCATTCAGAGATCAGTTTAGCTGGTATGTATACGGAGATCTTGACTTTGACCTGATGAATAAAGCCGCAGCTGTTTTGTTGAACTACCAGGATTTTACAAGCTTCAGTAAACTCAATACACAAAACAAAACCAATATTTGTCATATAACTGAAGCGCGCTGGTTAAAAAGTGGGGAAGCTGAATGGCGCTTCAGCATCGCAGCCGATCGCTTCCTGAGAGGAATGGTTAGGGCTATAGTTGGAACACTAATCATGGTCGGAAAAAATAAAATAACGATAGACGATTTTAAAAAAATAATTGAAGCGAAGGACAGAAAGGCTGCGGGGAATAATGCACCAGCTAATGCTCTTTTCCTGGTTGGAATAGAATATCCAAAGGAAGTTTACAGTGAATAAAGAAGAAAAAAATAAGGGATTGAATTTTGGCATGATTTCGAGGATTCTTGCTTATACCAAACCCTATAAAAAATTGTTCTGGGCTTCGGTGTTTATCACTCTCGCTTTGTCAGCCCTTGCCATAGTGCGACCCTTGCTAATTAGTAAGGCACTAAACGATTTTGTGATCTTAGATCGGAGCATAGGAAAACTGAACTCCATGTGCCTCATCATTCTTTTTTTCCTTCTTATGGAAGCTTTTCTGCAGGTAGTAAACATTCGTATTACCAGTTTGCTCGGCCAGAACATTGTACGAGATCTTCGCGACCAGGTTTATAAGCATATTCTGCACCTAAGGAACACCTATTTTGACAATAGCCCTGTGGGAACCCTTGTTACACGTGTTATTTCAGATATCGAGAGTCTTAACGATGTTTTTTCACAAGGTTTTATCGTTATCGCAGGCGATATTGTTATGTTACTCATTTTTATTGCAGTGATGTTCGCGAAGAACTGGCTCCTGGCCCTGCTCGCTCTCAGTACCATACCTCTGTTATTTGTAGCAACCGCTTTGTTTAAAAAAGGAGTTAAAAAAACGTTTACCATGGTGCGCAATGCTGTTGCTGCCCTGAACACTTTTACCCAGGAGCATATCACAGGCATGAGACTAGTTCAGCTTTTTAACAGGGAGGAGCAGGAGCTTGATAAGTTTAAAGAGATAAACGCACAGCACAGAATAGCTAATATTAAGTCTATCTTTTATTACTCTGTGTTTTTTCCGGTAGTGGAGATTTTATCATCGTTTTCAATA
>JAEUTM010000190.1 GCA_016788025.1 Bacteroidia bacterium | reverse complement strand
AATCTCAATACTTTAGTGGGTTCGTTTACGGAAGGTCTTAACAGGCTTCTCGAATCGTCTACCAGGGCTTCATTGTTTACAGTTAAAAGAGGGTTGTTATGGTTAGCCTGGATCCAGAATCCCTGCATGGAAGAAATGTACCTGCTGCCACCGTTTACACCAATACCCGAGACATAAGAAGAATACACACCAGAGCATGAATTCCAGGTATAGATAGCGTCGTTTATTTTTCTTTTGCCCCAACCGGTAGATAGCCAATCGATAGTGCCTGGAAATGGATTCGACACCAGGTTATAACCGTCGTCGCTTGTTACGCTGCTGGTTGTTTTGGTAACAGGAAATACAAAGTCGTCGCTAAAATCACTGCTGCCTTTCAGTGAGATCTGGCGAGGAAAATTCATTCCACCTGTGTAATTGCTATACCAGTAATAAAATCCAAGGCCTCTTTTTATTGTTCCCGGAATACTATCATAATATCCATTTTCAAGCGAACCAGGCTTGCTTTCGTCGTAAAAATAGATATTTGACCATGAAGGCATGCAGCGGTAACAGTAATACCAGTTGAATTCTGAAGCCTGCACGTCAAATGGAGAACCGTAAGTGGAAAAACCATCGCAGCGGCTTACCCATTTCTGAAAAATATAGTTTCCTATAATTTCGGATTTTGACCCCATGCTTCCAATCCTCCCATTATATTGGGAATTGTTTACCAACACCATAATACCGGGACTAAGAGTGAGCACCTTGTTATTGCTGAAGTTTAACACGCTGCAGACAAAAATGGTATCTGAAGTCGTAAAATTCTGATCGAGCGTTACGGTATGATAAATATAAATTTTGTCGGTTGAAGAAGGCACTCCTGAAGGACTCCAGGTTGAGGACTTACTCCAGTTGCCGTTTGATACGGAGGTTTTAACCACAGCCATTGTTGTTAACGAAATAAACAGAGACAAAACAACGAAAAGGTTTTTGTAGCTTAAATTCCCAGGTTGTGAGGTTTTCATGGTAGTTTTTTTCTACCATACAGCCAGTACCGTGCCATTGTTTTAATAATCTGAAAGTCAGCAGTTTGGTTTTTTCTGCTAGCGATGATTTTCCAAAAGCTGGAAAATTTTCCGGGTTAAGGATTCAGATGGTTTGTTTGTTTGCATCCAGAACCTGTCGCATTTGTTCTGCACTCGCCTCATCGAGGGGTTTTACGAAATAACCTTTTAAACAGGAATATGTTCTGGCCCGTTTTTCATCTTCCTTAAAGATAGAAGAGGTTAACATAAATACGTTCGTTTCCTGATCATAAGAAGACAGTTCTTCCAGCAGGTCCCAACCGGAAACAACCGGCATGTTTATGTCAAGTACAATAAGGGAGGGCAACTTTGTACGGTTTGTTTTAAAATAACTCAGGGCCTCTGAGGAGTCAGATATCACAATAACTTTGTGATCCGGAAAGGCTCTTTTCAAAACAATTTCGTTTATCAAATTGTCGACTACGTTGTCATCTACAGCTAAAATTTCTTTCATTTTAAATTTTCACATTAAACGTTGTACCAATACCTGGCGTGCTTTCCACATCAATACTACCGCCCAGGGATTCTAGCTGCATTTTACTCATGTATAAACCAAGACCCTTGCCTTCTGTTTTAAGATGAAAGCGCTTATATAAACCGAAAAGTTGTTTACCGAACTTATCGAGATCGATGCCTA
>JAEUTM010000183.1 GCA_016788025.1 Bacteroidia bacterium | reverse complement strand
AAAATGCTCACTAAACGGAAAAGGTCTTTTTAGCTGATGACCGTATTTATTTTTTACTACAATAGGAGCTTCAACCGTAGGATTTCCCCTTTCTGTTTGAAAGCGGGCGGAATCTTCAGGAACAAATCCAATAGAAGAATTGTAAACATAGTCTCCCTCACAAATGAGATAAAAGGATTCGTTCATTGTTAAATTGGGATCTACAACAAGATTGGAATCCAAAAATATATTAGAACGCGCTCCTTTCAGAAGGGTGTCGCTACTGGAACTGTAAATAAAATAAATTTTACTGAAAGTATAATTTTTACGAAAAGCACGGCTGATGTTTTTATTTATTCCAAGAGCTTCCATTCTTTTCTGCTCAGCAAGTTCGTCTTTGCCTTCTTTTTGCAACGCATCGATCAACAGTTTATTTGTTTTAAGTCTTATAACCAAAGCCCCTTCTTTAAGTTTGTTGATCTGCCAGGCCGAGATCATTTTACGACGCTTATAAAATTTATCAAATTGTTCAGGATCTTTATAATCCTTTTCGCCCGGCTTTTCCGTAACACTTTCAACCGTCTGTGAAAACGAAGCAAGCGCGCAAGCGCAAAGCAACAACAAAAAAATCTGTTTATTTAACCGATGAGCCATTTTCAAAGTCATTATTTACGGGTGAGACAAAACATAATTCGCCTTTGGAGTTTTCCGCCATTAGGATCATACCCTTGCTTTCTATTCCCTTGATCTTGCGTGGCGCCAAATTAGCTAATAAGCAAACCTTGTGCCCGATAATATCTTGCGGCTTATAGTATGCAGCGATACCGCTTACAACCGTGCGCTTATCGATACCGGTATCTAAAAGCAATTTAAGAAGCTTGTCGGTTTTTGGGACAACCTCTGCTTCCAGAATGGTTGCGGTGCGAATATCCATTTTGGAAAAATCATCAAAGGAAGTTTCCGGTTTAATTTCTTTCAAAGGCGTGTTAGCAAGATTTTCCTGTTTGCTTTTTTCAAGTTTTTCCAGTTGCACCTGAATTTCAGAGTCTTCGATTTTTGAAAATAAGAGCTCATCTTTATTGATAACGTGTCCTGCGGAAATATTATTTGTTTGCCCGGCGGCTGGCCACTTTAATGACTGGAGGTTTAAGAGACCAAACAATTTTTGTGAAGTAAATGGAAGAAACGGTTCAGCGAGAATTGCAAGATTACAGGAGATCTGCAAAGCCACATTCATAATTGTCTTTACACGCTCTTCATCTGTCTTAATAAGTTTCCACGGCTCGGTTTCAGCGAGGTATTTGTTTCCCATTCTCGCAACATTCATCCATTCGCTTATTGCCTCCCTGAACTTAAACTGTTCAATGGCTTTCGCAATTTTACCAGGCGCTGCGGCCAGTTCCGTCAGAATTAAAAGATCCTCTTTGGTATATGTATTTGGAGAAGGAACTTTCCCCTCATAATATTTGTGTGTAAGAACCAGTGTTCGATTAATAAAATTGCCGAATATAGCAACAAGCTCACTGTTATTTTTCGTCTGAAAATCTTTCCATGTAAAATCGTTGTCTTTTGTTTCGGGAGCGTTGGAACAAAGTGTATAACGAAGCACATCTTGTTTGTCTTTAAAGTCTAAAAGGTATTCATGCAGCCATACGGCCCAGTTGCGTGAGGTAGAAATTTTATCCCCTTCAAGATTTAAAAATTCGTTTGCCGGAACATTATCTGGTAAAACAAAGTCTCCGTGCTCCATCAACATTGATGGGAAAATGATACAGTGGAACACAATATTATCCTTACCGATAAAGTGGATCAGGCGCGAATCTTTCTTCTTCCAGTAATTTTCCCAGGTATCGGGAAGCAAATCTTTTGTGGCAGAAATATAACCGATAGGCGCATCAAACCAAACATAAAGCACCTTCCCCTCAGCTCCTTTAACAGGTACTGGAATGCCCCAATCGAGATCGCGGGTCATTGCCCTTGGCTGTAGCCCGTCCCCTGAATCCAACCAGCTTTTACACTGGCCATAAACATTAGGCTTCCAGTCGGAGTGTTGTTCTATGTATGCTTTTATTTTAGGTTGAAGTTTGTCGAGTGGAAGAAACCAGTTTTTTGTTTGTTTCAAAACGGGCTTGCTTCCAGATAAGGTTGATTTTGGATCAATAAGATCTGTTGGGCTTAAGGATGTGCCGCATTTTTCGCATTGATCGCCATAAGCGTTTGGATTACCACACTTAGGACAGGTTCCAACAATATAACGGTCAGCTAAAAATTGATTTGCTGTTTCATCGAAGTACTGCTCGGTAATTTGTTCAGTGAAAACGTTTTTGTCGTATAACACTTTAAAAAAATCAGAGGCTGTTTGATGATGTGTTTTTGAAGAGGTGCGCGAGTAAATGTCAAAGGAGATTCCAAATTCACTAAAGGCATCGCCCATGATCTTGTGATATTTGTCAACTATTGCCTGAGGAGTTGTATTTTCTTTTTTTGCCTTTATTGTAATAGGAACACCATGTTCATCGCTTCCACAAATAAATTTAACATCGTGTCCAGTGCT
>JAEUTM010000138.1 GCA_016788025.1 Bacteroidia bacterium | reverse complement strand
CAATCAGTTGTTTTGGAACCGTGTAATTTCCAGTGTGAATTAAGAGTGATTGATCCGGTGAAATAAAATATTCTGTACCGTATAAGTCTTCAAGATATCTCGCGCAAAATTTCCAGTATGCATTATTCCAGGAAGTTGTATCTCCTGTTTGTTCCTCTGCCGGTTTTATAAAATACCATCCTTTTAATACTTCCTGTAGAAAACCATATTTTACCAGACGTTCACGATGAACTCTACCAATTTCAGACGATTTTATAACCGCCAAACCCACGTCTTGTAATTTTCTAAGCACTTCCAGCGATTCTGCCAGTTTTTGATTGACTGTTGACATATAAATATTTGATTTTCAATAATTTAATTATTACCAAGTTATTGTGCCGCACGATTACCTGGTTATTCTGTTGTACGATTACCAGGTTATTATGTTGCATTATTACCTGGTTATTATGCTGTACGATTACCAGGTTATTATGCAAATATACTGAAAATTAACACTTTAAACTCTTGATTTTAACAAATAATGTTGTGTTTTTGGGACCGAGGGTGCCCATTAATAGTACTCTTTCAAGACCTTACAATATTCTTTTGGGTCGAAATTCAAATCCCCCTTTTCGCATTTACCCTAACCGTCTTTTTTTGATATTTTTAGCCCTCTTATGTATATGAAAAAACTCATCCTCACTTTCGCATTATTATTTGGCTTAAACCATCTCCAATCTCAAAACAAAACCTTAACCATCCAGGAAGCCGTTCTTAAAGGCCGCACTACGCTTGCACCAAAACGCCTGCAGAATATTGGATTTATTGCTGAAGGAAATAAATTAGCCTACATAGAAAAAAACCAGCTGATGGTTGTGGGCACGGACGGTAAAACGACCTATTCCTTATCCAGTGTGGGATTAAACAAAGTGCTGGCGGCCGGTTCTCTCGACACAGTAAGCGCTTTTGAGGGCTTAAAATGGAAAAGCGAAACGGAATTTTATTTCAAACACAAAAAAGGAGAATACCTCTACTCTACCGATAAAAATTCCGTGACGGCTTCTACACGCAAAACAGCACCAGCGGATATTGAAAATGTTGAAAATGTTGAGGACTTTAAAGAAGGTGAGCAATACGCCTTTGTTCAGAATAATAATGTATACGTTTTTCTAAACGGGGAAACAAACCAGGTTACCAAAGACGGTTCTTACGAAATTGTAAATGGCAAAAGTGTTCACCGCGATGAGTTCGGAATCCATAAAGGTCTTTACTGGAGCCCTAAAGGAAATTTCCTGGCATATTACCGCATGGATCAGACAGACGTGACCGATTATCCCATTATTGACTGGACTACTTATCCTGCTTCGAACAAGAACATCAAGTATCCCATGGCCGGCAACAAAAGTCATTATGTTACGTTGTGGGTTTACGATCTGAAAAAGAAAAGCTCGGTGATGATAAAAACGGAAGGTCCGAAGGAGCAATACCTTACTAATATTGCCTGGAGTCCGGATGAGACAAAGATTTACATAGACATCGTAAACCGCGAACAAAATCAAAGCAAATTAAATGAATACAACGCTCAAAACGGCGATTTCATAAAAACCTTGTTTGAAGAAAAAGACGAGAAGTACATTGAGCCGTTAAATCCCATGCTCTTTGTAAAGAATAATCCTAAACAATTTATCTGGCAGAGTCGCAGAGATGGTTACATGCATTTCTATTTATACAACGTTGATGGTTCTCTTGTAAAACAACTCACTAAAGGCGCCTGGGAAGTGAAGGCCGAAAATGGTTTTGATAAAAAAGGAGAGAATTTGTTTTTCCACGCGAACGAACAAAGTCCGGTAAACCAGGATTTTTATTCTGTGAATTTAAAAACAGGAAAAATGACCCGTCTTACAAAAGACAATGGATTTCACACTGTGTTGCTCAGCAAAGACGGTGATTATTTTATTGATAATTTCACTTCCTGCTACGTTCCCCGTGAATACAGGGTTGTGAGCACCGCTAACGGAAAATCGAATACCATTTATAAAGCGGAAAATCCCTTGAAAGATTATAAAACCGGAAAGTGGTCTTTGTTTACCATTAAAAACTCCGAGGGAACGGATTTGTACTGTCGATTGTTTAAGCCAGCAGATTTTGATAGCACAAAAAAATACCCTGTACTTGTTTATTTGTATAATGGTCCGCATTCGCAAATGGTAACAAACAGCTGGATGGCGGGTGGCGAAGTGTGGTACCAATACATGGCTGAAAAAGGTTATGTCGTTTTTACACTCGATGGGCGCGGAACCTCTCACCGTGGTAAGGCATTTGAGCAAGCCATTCATCGCCAGGTGGGAACCAAAGAAATGGAAGATCAGTTAAAAGGTGTTGAGTATTTAAAATCTCTGCCTTACGTAGATGCAAACCGTTTGGGCGTACATGGCTGGAGTTATGGTGGATTTATGACTACCTCTTTGATGACGCGCTACCCCGGTGTGTTTAAAGTGGCTGCTGCCGGTGGGCCGGTGATTGACTGGAGTTATTATGAGATCATGTATGGTGAGCGTTATATGGACATGCCGCAGGAGAACAAAGAAGGTTATGACAAAAACAACCTGTTGAACCACGTAGATAAACTAAAAGGAAAATTATTAATGATACACGGGGCTCAGGATGACGTGGTGGTTTGGCAGCACAGTATCATGTATCAGAAGAAAGCAGTTGATAAAGGCGTACAGCTTGACTATTATGTTTATCCGGGACACATGCACAATGTACTTGGAAAGGATCGTGCACACCTAATGGAAAAAATCTGCAACTACTTCCTCGATAATTTATAGGAAAATATTTTTTACCACATTCTCCAATCGGCAGTTGTGCTGTTCTCGGATTTTTTATTCTCGAAATAGAATCCGAGCATTAGTTCAAGAGAATTTTTACCATAGATCCAGGGATCCAGGCTGCTATTTAAGTTGTAATTATAGCCGAAACCCAGACGGAACACGTTGGCCTGAAATCCGAGATTAGCGGTGAAAACCTTGCTTCTCCAGATTCCGGCGCCAATAAATAATTCGTTACTCCAGAGCAAATTCAAATTAAGATGCGCATCCCAAAATGCATTTTGGTTAACGTAACAACCCGCTAACGACAGATTGGTCTCATCGTTTAACCGAAAGTTGTAGGCTCCGTGAACGTTTATCCTCAATGGCAAATTCAACTCGCCTAATAAGCCCTCATCAGGCTGATTGATGTGAAATACCGCAACACCGAAGGAACTCTCCCTGTTTTGTGCGAGAATACCTATACTGAGATCAAAAAAACTTTTATCCGGAGAAGGTAAAGCATTCCCCACATTAAATATTGTATGCGACCTCCTGTTAATGGTGTCACCATAATTAATATTATCCACGTTTAATTGCTTCGACTGAAAGGAGCCTTGCACAGAAGGAATAACCCTGAATTTTTTCTCCTTCAGAAAAATGTGCTGAGCGTAACTCAGGCTATAAGCCGATGTTTTAAGCTGCCCTTTGGAATAATCGTCATATAGATAGGAAAACGCCAGGCCTCCTTTTATCTTTCCTATGTAGGCATCAAGACTGGTAAAGGATGTTACAAAGGACCTCTTGCTGTTGTAGTCTTGTACTTCAGCAATTGTCTGGATCCGAAAAAGCCCGTTAGTTCCGGCAAAAGAAGGATTAAGGTAAAGGAGGGACTGATTGGTGTTACTAAAATATGCGTCCTGCGAATGTCCTTTAAAAAAGGCTACGATGAAAAGGAGAAGCGTTAATCTTTGGGGCATGGTACCTTTGAAGATACCTTTTTCTTACCAGCTTTCAAAATTTCCAATGGCCTTGCGATTTTCCTTTGTACGAAGATTAAAACTGGCGCATATTTCATACGCTCTTACCTTGTAGACCGGCGTTTCATTATAACTAAACCCCACACTGAAATAGTTGTGACGATAACCAAGGCTTAAGTATTGTTTATCGTCCACAGAAAGTCCGGCCCCGACAATAATGTGTTTAAAGAACAATGCATCTAAACCCACTTGCATTCTGTTAAAGCTTGCCTGATACTGGTATAATGTCTGGAAATTTATGAGCAAATATTTAGCTGCTACAAAATTGTATGAGGCGTTAAAACTGTATTTAACGGGGAGCTTGTACGATCCCGTAAGTCCATCGTCGGGTTGGTTAATATGAAAGAAGCTTACGCCTACATAAAGTTTTTTATAATTCACCAGCAGGCCTGCGCTCGCATCAAAATTCTGTTTATCATATGAGCTTATCTCTTGAATAGGCGTTTGAGAGTAAGCGTAAAGCATTGATGAAAAAAAAGCCTTACTTGCATCAAAAAGATCTTTTTAGATAACTTATTTGAATTGATGGCACAATGATAAGGTCACTTTTTGAGCATTTGAGACGCGGCGCATAGATAAGATTGGTACTGGTACTTCTTAGCATTCCAGACATTACATTCTGGTCCGACAGTGTTATTGCAAGGCCACCGCGAAGCGACTTCAGGTAACCATCAAGCCCATTATAAAAAGAAGTTTTGTTTGAACGTCTTTGCTGATCGCTATATATAAATTGGTCACGAATACCTCCGTTACTTCCCGCAAAAGAAGGGTTGATTTCCAATAGGGATTGGTTAATACTCGTAAATTTTTCGTCCTGGCTAAATGCGTTTGAGAAAAAGAAAACGGTTACGCATAAAAAACTAAGTTTTTTCATGGTCTCGGTTTTTTGGTTGTAGTATAAATTTAACCAAAAAGCTCCATTCTAAACTGTTAAATCTACGCGATCGCGTGCGATTTACTCATCAGCTCCTCGATCTCTTCTGCTTCTATTGGAATGTTTTTCATTAAATCTATCTGCCCGTTGGTTGTAACCAAAAGATTGTTCTCGATGCGGATACCAAGATTTTCCTCAGGAATATAAATTCCTGGTTCCACCGTAAAGACCATACCTGCCTGGATCGGCTCCTGGAAGAATCCGACATCATGTACATCCAGGCCTAAGAAATGACTGGTTCCATGCATAAAATACTTTTTGTAAGCTGGCCAGTTTGGATTCTGATTTTTAATGTCGGTGGTTTTTAGAAGTCCGAGTTTTAACAATTCCTCTGTCATAAGGTCGCCCACCTCACGGTTATACTTCTCAAAAATCTGCCCAGGAACCAACAGTTTAGCTGCTGCCCGATGCACGCGCAATACTGCGTCATAAACTTCTCTCTGGCGCTTTGTAAATTTTCCGTTTACCGGAACCGCACGTGTAAGATCACTTGCGTAATTGGCATACTCTGCGGCAACATCCAATAAAATTACATCTCCGTTTTTGCATTGTTTGTTGTTTTCA
>JAEUTM010000415.1 GCA_016788025.1 Bacteroidia bacterium | reverse complement strand
AACTCAGGGAACAGTTTATTACGTGGGACAGTCCACGCCTGGAAGCGGAACCATCGATACGCTCGTAATGCCCAGCTACTCCATTAATGTTCCTGCACTTGAAACCAGGGGATACTACTTTACCGCTCCCCATGACTTTATCATTACGGGCTTACGTGTGCCTGTGGCTATCGGAGGAACAGTTTCAGGGATTGCAGTGGTGAAACTCCCATCGGCACCTCCGCTGTATGCCAGCGTTACCAATACGTTTAGCACACTTTACCTCGATCAGAATATAACGGGTACGAACGTTGTATCTGTTAATATTCCCGTGTTTTCAGGAGACATTATCGGAGTATTGGGAGAAAGAGGTGGCTACAGTGCTTATGGTCCGAACCAGGGAACCGGAACGTTTAGTTCAACACTTGGTATAGGCGGCTCAACTGTGACTTTAAATCGTATGGGTATGTTATATAATCTCGCAACTACTGCACCGCAGGATTTGTGGACCGAACAGGTAAACACGATTGGAATCGTGGAAATGTATGTTTCAAAAGTTTGTAACTCAAGCTTGACACCAGTTAGTGTAAGTGTTGTTGGAGTGCCGCAGGTAACTGTCACTCCTCCTCCACATGTTTGTGCAAACGCAGCTTATACTTTAACTGCCGGCGGAGCCAGTACTTATACATGGACAGGTGGACCACAAAGTGCCACTTATGTTGTGAATCCATCAACAACCACTACGTATTCCGTGCAAGGCTCTATATTGTCTAGCTGTAACTCTACTTTAAGTACTGTTACAATTACTGTAGATGCCTCAGCTCCAACGATCACAGCCTCCGCAAGCAGTGCGTCTATTTGTTCGGGAAATACAGTGTCTTTAAATGGAACAGGCGGTCCGGCCGCAACCTTTACCTGGAACGGCGGTGCAAACAACGTTTCCAACAACACTCCATTTTCACCCTTAGCGACCCAATTATATACGCTTTATGGAACCAATGCTTGTGGTACCACAACGGCAGGCATCACGGTCACGGTTCATGCCACGCCTACTCTTGTCACCAGTTCTTCAGATCCCAATGGTGTCTGCGAGGGAAATTCAACAACACTCACCGCCACCGGCGCTTCAACTTATAGCTGGTCAAACGTGAGTGCACCCGGAGGTTCGGTAGTGATCATACCGAACAGCGGAGCAGGTTCTATTCCTTACAATGTTACAGGCGTAAGCAATGCTGGCTGCTCTTCTTCAACGGTGCACATCCTGAATGTGCTTCCGAATCCTACAGTATCAGCTGTGTCTAACAAACAAATTGTTTGCTCCGGTGGTTCGGCAACCTTAACTGCCAGCGGAGCCAATTCTTACAGCTGGACAAACAACAGCGTAGTAGATGCAACAACAGCCGTTAATCCAGCATCAACCACCGTTTACACTGTAACAGGAACTTATACCAGTAACGGTTGTTTTGCTGACGCTACGGTGAGTGTAACGGTTTTTGACCCGGTTTTAATGGTAAGTAACTCTACCACTGTTTGTGAAGGTGCTGCAATATCACTTACAGCAAATGCAACTGCCGGATCATCTTCAACCTACTCATGGAGCAACGGAAGCCTTTATGCCTCTAACAATATTACTGTAACAGCCCCTGCCGCCTATGTTGTAACGGTTACAACAAATGCTCCTGGTGTGTTCGGCTGCAAAACTACGGCAACTGTTAATGTTGGCATGAACGCAAATCCAACGGTATCCATTTCAGCCACCAAAACGGTTATTTGTAAGGGAGAAAAATTACTTCTCACGGCAAGCGGCGGCAGCACTTACATTTGGAAAAGTTTAACCCCGACCACCAATACCATTTTCGTTAACCCGAATGTTGTTAATACAACTACCGGTTATACGGTTACGGGTACCGATGCTAACGGCTGCTCAAATACAGCTACGATTGGTGTACGTGTAAATGCTTGTACGGGCATCGACCAGTTTGAGCTTTCAGAAAATCTTGTAAGCGTTTATCCGAATCCGAATAACGGGATCTTTATGATCCAGGTTAATACACAATCTCATTTGGTATTGGTAAATCAGTTAGGCCAGGTTGTTAAAGACCTAAATTTCGATTCATCAAACAATTATCAAATGGAAGTGAGTGATTTGAGTAATGGTATTTATTTTATAAAAGATCTTTCAGATGGCTCAGCAATCCGCAATAAAATAGTCGTTAGTAAATAGAATTTATTTTTTCTAAAAAAGAGGCCGTTCCTTTCAGAACGGCCTCTTTTATTTAACGCTTTGATACGAACATGCTTGCCCTGAAATACAAAGAGTTTCGACACTTCCGGAAATGCGATTGAGTGTTCGCTTCAGGGGGCACCATCTTTCCTCCTCTTAATTAAATGAAGCTCTAAATTCCACAGGGGATAAGTTTGTTTTATTTTTAAACAACCTGCTAAATGATTGTGGATGTTCAAAACCCAATTGGTATGCGATTTCAGAAATGGTTAAATCCGTTGCAGATAATTTAATCTTCGCATTTTCAATTATTTTACTGTGAATATGTTGCTGTGCATTTTGACCAGTAAGGCTTCTTAACATATCACTCAGGTAACTTGGAGAAATATTTAATTTGTCGGCTAAAAATTGTACGGTTGGAAGTCCATTGGTAAAGAACTTTTCATCACTAAAGTACTCCTCAAAGATTGTTTCCAGACGAACCAGGTATTCGTTGTGCACTGCTTTACGGGTAATGAATTGGCGCTTATAAAAGCGATTGCTATAGTTCAAAAGCAATTCAATTTGTGAAATAATAACATCCTGACTGAATTCATCTATCCTGCTGTTAATTTCTGTTCCAATATTTTTAAAAATGGAAAGTATAATCTCTTTTTCCTGATCTGACCAGTGCAAGGCTTCATTTACCGAATAAGAGAAAAATCCATACTGTTTAATATTTTTTGCCAGGGGATAATTCAATAAAAAATCAGGGTGAATCAGTAAGGTATATTGAGAACAATCATTTATATCGGATTCTGTATGATGCCCGATTATCTGACCCGGGGAAGCAAACAAGAGTCCCCCTTCATCAAAATCATAATAACCCTGACCATATTTTAATTTACCGCTATGCCTTGGTTTATAGGAGATTTTATAAAAAGCCAGAGCATGTGAGTGCGTCAGGGTCGTAATATCAATGTGGTGTATAGAATTATCAATTAAACTGATTAAAGGATGTACGGGTTTAGGTAAGCCAAATGCACGATGTGCATCGGAGATAGAACTAAACTGTAGTATTTTAGTTTCTTCTTTTTTCATGACAGTTCAAAATTATAGAATTAACGCGACCTTAATCTTAAGTCTGGCTAATTTTAGTATTTATTCGTATTAGTCCTGGGCAGAGTTTGAAACCATAGCCCAGGCTTCCCATTCGGCCAGTCTTTCTGTGTAAGCGGTTTTCACCCAAGGCAGATTGTGACTTCCCAGGAAAAATCGAAGCGGTGGATTTTCAGAATCAGCCACTTGAAATAAAGCCTGAGAAGTAGCCTGTGGATTGCCTCTTTCAAAATTCTTCAGACTGTTTATGAAGTTTGATTTAAATTCTCCATAAACTTCCAGGCTGTCGCTAAACTTTATGGATTCAGGACTTCCAAATTCTGTTGCGTAAGCACCAGGTTCAATTATTGTAACCTTAATACCGAAAGCTTTTACCTCAGCAGCCAGGCTTTCATGTATGGCTTCAAAGGCCCATTTTGATGAACAGTAGTAACCTATTACCGGCAACACTACATGGCCAAGATTACTTGACACACCCATGATATGGCCATAACCCTGATTCCTCAGCAAAGGTAACGCAGCTTGAATCACAGAGAGCGATCCAAAAATATTTGTCTCATACATAGCCCTCACGTCTTCAGCTTTAGCTTCCTCTATTGTAGCTACTAAAGAGTAACCAGCATTATTCAGTATAATATCTAATCTCCCAAAATGTGTGTGCGCTTCGGCTATTGCTTTTTTAACCTGTTCTGGTTTTGTAACATCCATTTCAAGGGTGAGTACATTATCCTTATACTTTTCCCTAAGGTCCTTGATACTTTCCAATTTCCTTGCCGTTGCAGCCACTTTATCGCCGCGCATTAAAGCAGCTTCAGCCCATACTCGTCCAAAACCGCGGGAAGTGCCTGTAATGAACCAAACTTTATGTGTTCTGTTTTTTTTGTCCGTCATAATTCAGATTTTAATTTATGGTACAAAATTAGGTTGAGGCTCTTGCCTTATACCTAACCAAAGTGAGGGATCTCTTAACCAAAAGGCAGGTAAGGGATATCTAGATTATTAGAAGACCTCCTTTTATTTGCAGTAGTGGCAACACGACTTTAAATCCATCCATCTTTACCCACTTGATCTACATCAAGTCAATTCCTTATCCCAACACATTTAGCCTGAACTTCTTCTAGCTCACTTTTGCTGTGTATAAAACAAAACAATGAAAAGGAAAAAAAGTGGTTTAGGAAAACATCTTCTATCGGTTGTAATCCTCTTAAATTTAAACATGAAGAGTCAACCGGTTCCAGTTGAAATAATGACTGGAAGCGAGTACTTCTTTTATCAGCATTCTGTTTCAAAAAGCGTTAGTGGGCCCAAATTAGGCTTTTTTAATACCAGTTCTTTAATCGCACCATACAAGCCTGAACGAAAAAGTGAACTGATGAGCCAATCCTATTTTACATATGCACTTAAACGTTCCATTAAAGTTGGTATTGGGAGTTTTTATGCCTCTGTCCCTAAATTTTCTCCCAGCGCCCATATCCAATTTCTAAAAGTTGGTAAAAACTTCTTATTGCTGGTTGTACCGAGGATTGATCTGAAATCAAATCCAAGTCATGACCTCATGGTACTAGCCGAATACAAGCCAAAACTCTTCGGCACATTAAAACTTCATACGCGTTTGCAAACCATGCTTAATTTCACCAAAACAAAACACAATAGAAGCTATCAGAATTTCAGGCTTGGCATTGACTTTAAAAATTTCCAGGCAGGATTCGCTATAAATTGCGACGCATACGGAAACGAGTTTAGCTATTTTACCAATTACGGGATTTATATTAAAAAAGACCTCTTTTAGTCACTGGTTTACATATTTTGCAATTTACTTTTTCTGAGAAAAAGATTACCTTAGGGTTAAGAAACCCGACGGTGTCTATGGAGGATCACTCGCTTTTATTTGAGAGCATAAAAAAACATGTAGCGATTTCTGATGAGCAATTGAAAGCCTTTGTTTCTTTAGCAACAGAACGTAAATACAAAAAAGGCCAGTTCCTTCTCACTGAAGGCAGTACTATTCGAAAAACACATTTTATAAAAAAAGGCGCTCTGATTGCCTATTACGTAGATCTTCAGGGAATGGAGCACGTTGTGCAATTTGGGATTGAGGGATGGTGGATAAGCGATATACAGAGTTACGTTAAGGGAGACGTAGCTAAGTTGAACGTGCAGGCTCTTGAAGATTCAAGTATTTATGAATTTTCAAATGAAGTTATGGAGAAGGCATATGACGAAATTCCGCCAATAACCCGTTACTTTCTTAAGATCACACAAAATGCTTTTGCAACTTTCCAGGCGAGGGTTTTAGCGGATCTCAGTGAATCTGCCGAAAAACGATATAAATTATTCAGGGAAAAGTATCCAAAGATAGAGTTACGGTTTCCTCAGAAGATGATTGCGTCTTATATTGGAGTAACACCAGAATCACTAAGCCGTCTGAAAAAGGGACTGATCAACAAATAAGAAGATCAGTCCCTCGTTTCATCTCAATCTCAGCGACATAAAATCCTCTTCAAAAAAACGGCCCTCCCATTTGATGGCACGTTGTTCAGTTCCCCAGGTTTTGAATCCGAAAAATTCATAAAGACTTTTGGCTCTTTGATTGGCTGCATTCAGGGATAGATTAATCTGCTCGATGGTATGCAAAGCGATGCTCCTTTTGATCACTTTTTGCATCAACTTTTTAGCCACTCCTTTTCCACGGTGCCCAGGACTTACATACATACGCATAATCATTCCCTTGTGACGGAGTTTTTCCCGGCTTGCTCCATCCCGCTCAAAACTGATAACACCTATAAGCTCTTCCGCTAAAAAAGCACCAAGCGTAAAACTGTCGTGTTTGTCTCTCGTGGGAAATGAAGCTTTTTTTTCATCGTCAGGACTGATCCGGAAATTTTCCCCATCGCTCTGCAGACCCGCCATAAAAAACTCGCGGTAAAGCAGAAGTTTATCGGATTTAATTTCCTGTATGACTATTCTCTCCATGATTTTTTGATTACAATGTCTGCGTTATTCTGCTATCGATCGAAAATTTTCCTCCTCCGCTAAAAATTAAGGACGCAGATAATCCGAACAATAAAAGAAAGTATTCCATTCCCTCCCCTTTCTGATTTCCAAACCAGTTCATAAAGAACCCGTAATCAAGGTGTGATGTGAAAAGGATCCCTATGAATAGTCCAAGAATAAGAATACTGACAACACGGGTATAATAACCCGCAATCAGTAACAGAGCACCGAAGAATTCAATGATTATTACCGAAAAGGCCACCAGCCAGGGTAAAGACATCGTTTCTGTAAAGAAGTTCATGGTACCTGTGAAACCATAACCACCAAACCATCCCAACAATTTTTGGGCACCGTGGGGAAATAAAACGATGCCTAATAAAAGTCGGCTCACGAGAGGAGCCCATGCATTTTCCGTTTTCAATACTAAAGTTTTCATTGTCATTTAATTTGTTTTAAGATTTATACTATTTGATTTGTGAAGCAAAATTACTTTGCTAAAAAGGCAGAGCCGATGACACAGGCTAAGTAATTTCGTTGATGTATGATAAGTTCAACTAACTGTTAGACTTGAGTTTTTTAGTTAGCGAGAGAACGCGTTCAGCGAATAATTCCAGGGTGAGCCTGTCGCCAGGATGAAGGTTTTTCACAGAACTGACGCTATTGTCACTTTGGATCATTAAACCGAGGTAGCTACCCAGCCTGTTTTGTCCGTCTGTCTGAAAGTCATTGATAAAACGAGGCAAGACACCCTGACTAATCCATAACATACCATGTTGCGCTGCGAACAAAGACATATCATTCAGGGTATTCAGTTTATCTCCATTAAGTGTTGCTGATACAGTGAAACCCGCAGCAAGTTTATCCTTCCAGGTTTGTTTGTACCAGAATTTGCCGGTTTCTTCCATAAACTTTTTGAACTCCGCACTAAAAGTTCCAAAATAAGTGGGACTTCCGAAAATAATCGTGTCTGCTTCATGCAGTTTTTCTATGGATAGAGTAGCCTCCTGCGTGTTGAGCACATGTACCTGAACGGATTCAGAGTTCATCGTTTCTGCTAATAGCTCAGCTACCATTCGGGTGTGCCCAAAGCCACTGTGATATACTATTGTAATGATTGGTGTTTTCATAATTATTTTTTTCAAAGGTCAGGACATGGGGTGCCATGCCCAATGACTCAGGTTAAGAAAGATTATTGATGTGTGATAAGATTATTTTTTGGAAACCAGTTGAGCGCGGATCCGGCTCAGGCTTTCTGCAGTAATTCCAAGATAAGATGCTATTTGATGATTAGGTACCCTCTGATCGATGTTCGGATATTTTTTAATGAATTCTGTGTAGTGCTCCTGTGCGCTGGTTGCGATTGTTGAGAGTAATCTTTTTTGGGAATGCACAAATGCGTTCTGAAAAAGAATACGGAACATACGCTCAAATTTAGGCACTTTTATGTAGAGCTCTTCAAGTGATTCTTTTGTTATCTGGAGCAATTCACAATCCTCAAGACAATCAATGTTCAGGGTAGCCGGGGTCCCTGTCAGAAAACTGTAGAGATCTCCGATCCACCAGTCCTCAATTGCAAATTGCACTACGTGCTCCTGTCCTTTTTCTGTAACCTGGTAAGCCCTGAGGCATCCTTTAATTACATAAGATTCATATTTAACCACTTCGCCTTCCTGGACAAGATATTGCCGTTTTCGCAATTTTTTAAACTGCACTACCGATTTGAAATACGCAATCTCATCTTCCGTTAGAGTTATATATTTACCTATGTTTTGAAGGATGCCTTCCCACATGATTCAAAAATAACAAAATTTACGTCCGGAACTTGACGCTTGACCCTCACTCAATCCAATCTGTTACGATGGCTTCCTTCTTCTGAGAACTAAAGGTACTAAAGTAACCAAGAGCCCCTCCGCTGAAATTACTTAGAGGATTTACCGGTGCGGCACTGTTCTGGTTCGCTGTTAGCATTTTAGTAGACAAATAGCGATGCGCGGCCTCGTCGATATTCCGAAGTTCCAGGGCAAAATGATCCCCTGTTTTCAATTTTTCGTCTGAACTGAGAATCACTTGCATATTGTTTTTTCCATCGCTTAATTCATCACTCATGATAATGGTTCCTTTTAATTTCGTGCCGTTGAGATAGCGCACAAAAGAATAGTAGTTCTTTTCTCCCGCCGGATCTTTGAATACAGGTAATATACTAACGACTTTCATATTGGCTAATTGAAGTGGTGCAAGTAAAAACGTATCGAGCGCAACATTCGCAGGCATTGTACTCCGGGCATCATAGGTCTTTCCCTCGTAATATACTTTTAACAGGTAGTTGCTCCCAGCTTTTCCCACAAACGACTTTGTTTGATAGATGCCTGATTCAGTTTCCTGAAGTTCTTCGAAATATCCGTCATTGTTCA
>JAEUTM010000089.1 GCA_016788025.1 Bacteroidia bacterium | reverse complement strand
GTTGCCTATAATTATGGTAAACGAATTACAGTGCAGGAGGCTCTCATGATTACAAACCAAAGGTGGTTTAAGTAAATAAAAAGACTTATTTTTACGACATCTAAATATTCTATGAGAAGACTCCTTCTTCTTCCTATATTACTGATCTTATCTTATTCTCTTAAATCACAAATTGAGCAGCAACCTCCTACATTTGAGGAAAGGCAGAAACAAATCCAGGATAGTATCCGTGATAAGGAGTTACTGGATTTGTTAAAACCACTTGATCCCGCTTTGGCAGTACCGGAGGTCACACAAGCCCCTGTACAGAATACGATTACTCCAATACCTGTAGTTAAAGACTCAACAAATCTTCCGACTGTAATTCCGAATGACACCGTTGTGAGCACCCCCCCGGACACAACGAAACCTAAAACAGCCGCAACTCCGGATACATTAAATATACCGGCGCAAACTGAAACTGGCGCAAAAGACACTCTTAAACAAGTTCCTCCCATTCCCGAAGACACTGCAAAAAATGAAATTGTTAATTTACCTCCTGATACAAACACAACAAAACTTGCAGTGGATAGCCTGAAATCTTCGCCAGATTCACTAAAACAGGCACCAGTTGTTGTGGATACTATCCCAAAAACAGAAACGATCGCTCAATCCCGACCGATGATCCCAACGGATAGCCTTAGAAAACTACCTATTGATAGTCTCACGGCGGAGCAATTAGCGCAGCTTTATATGGATGAGGCCGAGCCTCCATATTTTTATAGAGGGCCTGTGGTTGGCGATTCTGTTTATTATGTTTTGAATCCATTAACAGTTCCTACAAAAACTGTGGAAGGGGAACCATTATTGCGTTTTGGTGATGATTCAGGAGACAATAACGAGTTTATAGACACCGTTAACTATGCAGAACAGAAATTAAAGCCTAAGATTTCTTTGGGCATAGGGCGATTGGGTTTCAGTGGAGATTTATTTACAAAACACTTTCAAAAACCTGGTGTTGGCCGCGTTGCTTATGATCTTGCTATTTCGCATAGAATAACCAGATATCTGCAACTTGACTTTAATGTATTGTTTGGTAAGCTGGGAGCCGATGAGCGTTTAAACTATCGCCAGGAAAACTTTGTGTCTGAGATCAGGGCAGGTGGGGTAAATCTTATTTATGATTTTGGAAATTTTATACCAGACCTTTATAAAGTAAGACCTTTTGTAAGTTTTGGGGCCTATGGGTTTGAGTTTTTAAGCAAAACCGATTTAAGGGATGCGAACGGAAATTTATATTATTACTGGAGTGACGGAAGTATAAAAGACAGAGCCGAAACTGATCCTGAAGCTCAGTTTGCAAAAGATTTGAGGAGAGATTATGTTTATGAAAGCGATATAAGAGAGCTTAATAAAGATGGTTTTGGTAAATATCCGGAAAGAGCCTGGGCATTTCCTGTTGGTGCCGGCGTGATAATGAAAGTTACCGACCGCGTAGACGTTAAGCTTAACTTCCAATATTATTTTACCACAACAGATTACATAGATGGAATTTCCAACAAAAGTGTAGGAGACCGCGCGGGAACGAAAAGAAAGGATAATTACTCTTATACATCCATTGCAATACAGTACGATTTAATAGCTAAGAAACGGAAAAGAAACAAAATGCAGGATACCCTTAGCGGTGAGTTTTGGTTTGCATTTGACAATGCGGATTCTGATAATGACAGTGTTCCGGATATGAAAGACGATTGCCAGGGTACACCGGAGGGAGCTCAGGTAAATGCCAAGGGGTGTCCTTTAGATGATGATAATGATGGAATTCCTAATTACAGAGATGATCAGTTAAATACGCCTCCGGGCGCTCCTGTAAATGCCAGAGGCGTTTCTCAGGACGATGCTTACTGGCAAGCCTGGTATGATCAATATCTTAATGATTCCCTAGCAACTGACCGCATTACTGAATATACCGGAAATATTTACGCTTCCAAACCTGTAAAAAAGGCAAAACAAAAGAAGGACAATTTTACGGTTGAATTAGTGCGTTACACAGGTGCAATTCCGTCAGATGAGCTCGCATTTTTGTTGAGCATTGGAGATATCAATTCAGTTACACTGGATGATGGAACAACCGTGGTTTATACTTCAGGTACTTATGACAAACTAAGCCAGGCGATTAAACGCCGCGACGAATTCAGAACAACAGGCAATAAAGGTGCCGGCATTTCAAGGATCGAAGGCAAAGAAATTGTGCAGGTTGGTGATGCAGAGTTGCAGCAATTACTTCAGGCAGAAATTACAGACCTGATGAATGTTAATATTGGTGGTGAAGACAGTGTGGCCATCGCAAATGGGTCAATGTCTGTTCCTGCTGAGACAACAGATTCTGAAATTTTCGGAAAAGACGAAGTGGTATACCGCGTTCAGCTGGGAGCGTTCAAAAATAAAATCTCTACCAAGGTATTTAATACCAGTGCAGGCGTTCTTGAGCTAAAAACTGGTGAAAATATCTACCGTTACGTTACAAAAGGTTACAGAACAATTGAAGAAGCAGCCGCAGTTAGAGCTGACCTGGTAGTGCAGGGGTACAGTGATGCTTTTGTTACAGCTTATCAGGGCGGTAAACGTATTCCAATGTCTCAAACTAAGGCTACCGTGGAAAAGGGTTATCAGGAGGATATGAGCGAAGACAAGATTTTTAACTCTATTGATAAAAAACTACTAGCGTTTAAAGTTCAGCTAGGACCTTTGAAAAAAGCCAACCAGGTTGCCTCGATGGACGAAAAGGTGAAGGATCTTGCGAATGTGGAAAAACAGACTACTTCTACAGGAAGCATCCGCTACACTGCCGGAGGAGAATATTCACGACTTGATGAAGCTGAAAAGCTCAGAAAAGATCTCGAAGACAAGGGTTATACGGACGCGTTTGTGATCGCCATGTTTAAGGGAGAGATCATATCAATGCAGGAAGCAATGGAACTTCTTAAGTAGTTGCTCGTTAGCCATTGTTTATTTCGTGTTTCAATCCGAAATAAAAATAGTTAACCCAGACTCATTTAATCTTCGTAGTAATCGATTACAAGTCCGTCCATTGGGCTTATTGAAACAATCCTTCGTTCGTTATCGCCAAAACAAAGAAGAACGGATTCAGATAAATGGTTTTCCCCGTCTTTTGTAATACGAACACTCTCAAGTATTTTACCTGTAACATCCTGCCACATTTTTGTGCCGGAAGCATCAACCGCAAATAATTTTATTTTGCCGTTAAACTCCTGCTGTATTTGTTTTGCGGCCTCTTTATAATCATACTGAATCGCATCAAGTCCGTCTCCATTTTCGTTACAGGCAATCGTAAGTTTTTGTCCGTCTGTAAAATGTAATTCGAGGTTGTCTATTATTTCAACTGAGCCCTGTTTTTCAATATTGTTTTGCCATAGATGGCATATTATTTTATTTACGGTCTTCCCCTGAGCACTTACAAACCTGGCCAATGCCTCGTGACTGAAATAAGTTTGTTTTTCCATTTTACTAAGTTAAGGATGTTCTTTTTCCTAATTCAATAACAGCGAGGTTTTTTATTTCACCTTTCTCTATTTCAAATCTCACAGCTGTTTTTACGTTGTGGAAACCATGAACGCCACAGGCTCCCGGGTTAACGTGCAGTAGTCCGAACTCAGCATTATACATAATTTTCAGAATATGCGAATGACCGCAAATGAACAAACCGGAAGGATTTTCCTTCAGGAGTTTATTTACCCGCAAAGGATATTTACCGGGAATGCCGGCAATGTGCGTCATCAGAATTTTTAAACCCTCACATTCAAAATGCAAATTTTCCGGATAATGAGATCTTATTTTCGCGTCATCAATATTGCCGTGTACTGCGCGAAATGGTTTCAGGGCTTCAACGCTTTTGCATAGGTCCATGCTCCCAATATCGCCTGCATGCCATACTTCGTCAGAATATTCGATGTGTTTAAGAAGTTTGGGCTCCAAAAAGCCATGCGTATCGGATATGAGTAGTATTTTTTTCATACCCGGCTCCAGGTCAACTCTGGCTTATTCAATTCCAAAAAAAGACACAATGTGTTGTAGTTCTTCTTCGTTGCTGAAATTAAGCGTAATAGATCCTCCGCCTTTTGAATTGCGTTTAAACTGGTAAGATTTATTAAAAATCTTTTCCAGTCCTTTTGCTATTGATTTGTCCTCGATACTTAAAGGTTTTTCAACCCTGCTTATCTTTGGTGTGACTTTAATTTTTTCTCCCCTGGCAAGATCTTCTATCTGGCGCACCGAAAGGTCCTGCTCGAGTGCTATTGCAAAAATAGCCAGCTGGCGATCCTCGTTATCAATATTAATCAGAGACTTCGCATGTCCCATCGTAATCTCACGGTCACGAAGCGCTTTCTGAATAGGAGCCGGAAGCTTTAACAGGCGAAGAAAATTAGTAACGGTACTTCTTTGTTTCCCAACCTTTTCGCTCAGCTGTTCCTGGGTTAAATTACACTCGTCAATTAATCTTTTATAGGATAATGAAACCTCAATCGGATCCAGATCTTCGCGTTGGATGTTCTCCACAAGTGCCATTTCCAACATTTCCTGGTCATCGGCTATGCGTATATATGCCGGAACATCGGTTAAGCCTGCCATCTGAGAGGCCCTGAAGCGACGTTCACCGGAAATCAGCTGATACCTGTCATAGCCCAACTTTCTAACGGTAATGGGCTGGATAATTCCATGCTGTTTAATGCTATCACTCAGTTCCTGTAGGGCGTTTTCTTCAAAATTAGTCCTTGGTTGAAAAGGATTTGTCTCAATGCTCTTAATCTTTATTACAGATACAGAATTTACAACAGCAGCATTTTCACCAATACCCTTCGTTGTAATATCTGTTTTTGCATTTTCCAATAATGCGCTTAATCCTCTTCCTAATGCTGGTTTTTTGCTCATTCCTTAATTTATTTATAATTGATTATTTCGGGTTTTGGGTTAGTACCCAAGATAGAAAACCCGGAATAAATAATGACTAAATGTCTTCGCTTAATTCCTGTTCTGACTCCTGAACGTTGATAATCCTGTTACTATCGCTTATTTTGGTTAATCCATTGCGTTGCAGGATTTCCCTTGCCAGGTTCAGGTAACTTGTAGAAGCTTTGCCTATGGCATCGTGCATGATAATTGTTTTACCAAAGCTAGGAGCTTCTGCCAGTTTTGTGTTCCTCTGAATAAGCGTATCAAATACCATGTCCTGGAAGTGAGTTTTAACTTCTTCTACAACCTGGTTAGCTAACCTTAATCTTCCGTCATACATTGTCAGAAGAACACCTTCGATATCAAGACTGGTATTAAGATGTGACTGCACAATTTTAATGGTCTGAAGTAATTTACCCATGCCTTCTAAGGCAAAATATTCGCACTGAACCGGAATTATCACGCTATCCGCAGCAGATAGAGCATTGATAACAGTGAGTCCTAAAGAAGGGCAACAGTCAACGATGATAAAATCATATTTATCCTTTATTTTATCCAGGGCCTTTTTCATCATATATTCCCTGTTGGTGAGGTTCACCAGTTCAAGCTCAACACCTACAAGGTCAGCATTGGTTGGTAATAACGATAGATTAGGCGTTTCTGTTTTCAGGATAACATCTTTTGGATGTACGCTGTCGATAATACACTCGTAAAGTCCCGCTTTTACGTTTGCCGGGTCCACACCAACGCCAGACGTTGCATTTGACTGAGGATCTGCGTCTACAAGAAGAGTTTTATACTCCAATACAGCCAGGCAGGCAGCCAGGTTGATAGCAGTGGTCGTTTTCCCAACACCACCCTTTTGATTGGCTATTGCGATGATTTTTCCCATGTTTTTCCTTTTAATTCAAGTTCTGTTTCTCTATAATGGATCCTATTTCCATGAGGGTAAGTTTTTTACCTGCCCTTGTAAATTTAGAAATAGCTTCTTGTTTGTCAATTTTAATAGCACTAAACGTATCGTAGTGCATGCCCACAATCGTGTCACAATCGATAAAATCGCAGGCAATGATAGCGTTATCCACACCCATTGTAAGGGTATCGCCAATTGGCAGAAATGCAAAATCAATTTTCCTGTAATCTCCTATGAGCTTCATATCATAGGTTAATGCGGTATCTCCTGCATAATAAAAGTTTCCCTCTGAGCTTTCAACTACAAAACCCATGGGATTTCCGCCATAACTGCCGTCGGGAAGGCCGCTACTGTGAACGGCAACAACGCATTTTACATTTCCAAAGTCAAGCTTTGTTTTTCCACCAATATTCATCGGTAGGATATTTTCCACGCCCTTGGCTGATAACCAGAGATAAATCTCATAATTGCAGATTACTTTCGCTTTTGTTCTTTTGGCAATGGCTTCCACGTCCTGTATATGGTCATTGTGACCATGAGAAATAAGTATGTAATCGGTTTTTATGGTATTAATGTCAATTTTGCTGGCAAGTTTATTAGGTGTTATAAACGGATCAAAAAGAAGACTTTTCCCATTTATTTCCACCCCAAAACAAGAATGACCGTAATACGTAATGTTCATAAAATCCGGGCAATTGATTAAAATTGCTGTTTGTAAAATTAAATTAATTACGGACTTTTCAGGTTCCTAGTTTTTAACAAAAGCGGCAAAGAGAATAACAGACTGTGTTGATAAGTATTTATGGAGAAAATAGTAGTTGTAAGTTCCACGAATCGCCCTGATAGTAACACCTTAAAGGTTAGTAAGATATACCAGAATATATTAAAATCTAAAAACATTGATGCGAAAATTTTAGATTTTACGCGACTTCCCGAGAATATTTCTTTTGGCGAAACATTTGGAAAACGCAGCCCCGAATACTCTGCGCTCATCCAGGAATATGTGACTCAAATCCACAAATTTGTTTTTATTGTTCCGGAATACAACGGAAGTTTTCCAGGAATTTTGAAGACTTTCCTCGACAGTGTTCATCCGAGGGAATGGGCTAATAAAGATGTTTGCCTGGTGGGTATTGCTGACGGGAGAGCCGGGAACCTGCGGGGAATGGAACATTTAACAGGCATCATGAATTACCTGAAAATGCATGTCTATCACAATAAACTTCCGATTTCCATCATAAATAAAGTAATGGACAACGATGGGAATTTTTCAGAAGAACAAATGCGTGCCTGCGTTGCGCAGATAGACGGGTTCCTTGAGTTTTAGTTACAGGTAACGATTCAGCCAGGTGTCTTTAAGTGGCTTAATCCAATGGCTTAATTCCTCCTCATTTGCTACGGAAGTGTTATATACAGGGGTTTCCGGGGAAATCTCGCCCTTTGATAACATATCTTTGATTTTCGACGAATGTATTATTTCAATCTTATCGTTTTTACGATACGCCACAAACAATCTGTTTAACAATTGAATGCCAAACTTAATTTCACTTGCTTTAATAAAACGGGTTAACTTGTCTATGCTGCAGCCACTGGCTCCACTCACGTCTTCGTTTACTTTTACCAGTATAATGCGTTTTTCAAATATCTCGAAACTAGCGCTGAGTTTATTTTCGTGTGCAGTCCAGTGTTCAACAAATGTTTTTCCTGCTTCAGCCACCTGGTTAAGCTCAACATCCGATAAAGGTTCGCTTATGATATATGCCCAAACTCTGTTCATGATCAGAAAACCGGATTAATACCTGTGTAATTATGTGGGGTAATGTTTTTTAACTCTGCTTTCACCTTATCGCTAACGTTAAGTCCATTTATAAAATCAAGCAGGGAGTTTTGTGTAATGTGACTATTTGTACGTGTAAGATCTTTTAATGCTTCATAAGGCTTTGGATATCCTTCACGCCTTAAAATAGTTTGTATTGCTTCGGCAACAACTGCCCAGTTGTTGTCAAGATCTTCTTTCAGTGCAGTTTCGTTAAGGATCAGTTTGTCTAACCCACGTAAAATACTTGTATAAGAAATGAGCGAGTGGGCAAGAGGTACGCCTACATTCCGCAATACGGTGCTGTCGGTAAGGTCCCGTTGCAACCTGGACACTGGGAGTTTTGCCGAAAGATGTTCCAGAAGCGCGTTCGCGATTCCGAGATTTCCCTCTGCATTTTCAAAATCGATAGGGTTAACTTTATGAGGCATTGCCGATGAGCCAACTTCACCTGCCTTTAACTTTTGTTTAAAATAGTCCATGCTCACGTATGTCCAGATGTCGCGCGAAAAGTCTATCAGGATTGTGTTGATTCTTTTTAAGGCATCGAAATAGGATCCAAGGTTATCGTAGTGCTCAATTTGTGTGGTGAATTGAGAGCGTGACAAACCTAGCTGCTGATTTACAAATTTGTTCCCAAAGCTAATCCAGTCCTGTTGTGGGAAAGCAACCTGATGCGCGTTAAAATTACCGGTTGCCCCGCCAAATTTAGCGGAAAAAGGTACCTTTTGAAGTTGCTGAATCTGCTCGTTTAAGCGTTCTACAAATACAAAAAACTCTTTTCCAAGTTTCGTTGGAGAAGCAGGCTGCCCGTGTGTTCTGGCAAGCAGACTAATGTCTTTCCATTCTTTTGCCAGGCTTTTTATTTTTTCGGTAATATTAATGAGAGCAGGGAAAAGAACTTCCTCTGAAGCGTCTTTAATGGAAAGGGGAATACTGGTATTGTTTATGTCCTGGGAGGTTAAGCCAAAATGGATAAATTCCGAATGCGCCGATAAACCAAGGGCTTCCAGTTTCTCTTTTATAAAATATTCTACCGCTTTAACGTCGTGGTTTGTAGTCTTTTCAATGTCTTTGATCTTTAAAGCATCATGGATTGAAAATTGGGTGTAAATAGCCCTTAGGTTCTCTTTAGCAGTCTTGCCCGGATCTGGCAGTTGGTTTAAACCTAACTCACTGAGTGCAATAAAATATTCTATTTCCACAAGCACCCGGTACTTAATTAGACCGAATTCGGAAAAAAAGACGTCGAGTTTTTCAGTGGCCTTGCGGTAGCGGCCATCAACAGGAGATATAGCAGTTAAGGTATTTAATTCCATAAAAATTTGAGGATATAAAGATACTATAAAAACAAAGGTTAAACAACAAGAGATTAGTGAACTTACTGAAAGGTAACTTACCAAATGGTAAGTTACTGTTTGGGAATATTCTGACTAAACCAGAGCTCAAATCCGGGGTCCAGGAAAAAAGGGTGTTTCTGGTATTCATCAATAATTTCCTTGGCCATAAGACTCCTCCTGGCCTTGACTACTCCAGCTGAGGTTCCAAGGTTGTATTTCTGAATTGTTTCTTTTGAACTCAGTTTGCCTTCCCTGGCGCAAATGGCTTTTAATAACTTTAGTTCTGTATTGTTGAGGTCTTCCGTTTCCTTAAAATAAAGAATTGCGTTTTGGTTTATCAGTTCCTGGGTGCTTTGTTTAATAATCTCATCTGTTACTTCAAGACTGGTATTGATCCAAACCAGGTGACTAAGCTGCTGTACATAGTAGGGGTGGCATTTAACGGTTTCGGCTATCAGCTGTGCATGTTGGGCACTTATTTTTTTTCTTGTCTTCAGAAACTGCCTGGTAATAAATGAAACCCATTTTGTTTCTGTGATCTTTGGGAGGTACATAAGTTCGCCAAATTTGTAAAATGGATTGCTCTGCTTGTTAAACAAATCCATCATCATGTGTTGTTTGCTTCCATACAGACAGTATGTTACATGTTCGTGATGCTGCCAGATACTGCGTAGTCGTTTCTGTATGGCAGGCGCATGATTAAATGTACTTATGTTCTGGAATTCATCTATGCATACTACCAGGTTTATTTTTTTTTCTTTGGCAATTTTTTCCGGAAGATCGAGCAGTTCCCGATAATTTTTTTTAATGGCATCAAGATCCATCTCAAGGTTAAAATGCTGCTTATCGCCCAGTTCCACAGTAAATTTAGGGCTGATTGTTTTCAGAAATTTTTTGCCCATTTGAAGCCACTCATCTGTTTTACCAGAAGTAGCTTTGATAACCGCATTTGCGAGTGTATTGTAAAACTCCTCTTCTGACCTGATTCCAAACAAGTCTATCATAGCCACTCTGGTGGTTTTTGACCGAACCTGGCTTGCTACTTTTTCAACAAGCGAAGATTTTCCCCAACGCCTTGGAGAAATAATGATAGTATTAACCCTGTTTTCGAAATTGGAAACCAGCTTTTTTAATTCGAGTTCGCGGTTGGTGAAATTTTCATTTTTCACGGCTCTGCCAAAATTAAAAGGTGTTTGCATAAAGCAAATATAACAATACTTATATAACTAACCAATAGGTAAGTTACTATTTGGTAACATGCTTCATGGTAAGTTTACCAAGCCAGCTTAAAGCTTGCCGCGAGCTTATAAATTTCGTACCTTTGCCGCCATGACTTTTACAGGTAAAACCGTTGCATTTCATACACTGGGTTGTAAACTCAACTTTTCTGAAACCTCAACCATCGCACGATTATTCCAGGAAAAAGGTTTTGTAAAGAGGACTATCCAGGAGGTGGCAGACGTATATGTTATTAATACCTGCTCGGTAACCGAGAATGCAGATAAAGAGTGTAAAACCATTGTAAAGAATGCGCTGGCCCTGAACCCGGAAGCCTTTATAGCGGTAGTGGGTTGCTATGCACAACTTAAACCTGAAGATATTTCCAGAATTGAAGGGGTTGATGTGGTGCTTGGAGCAACTGAGAAATTCAAGCTGCTTAATTATATTGATTTGTCGGCTAAAAGTTCGCATGCGCAAATACATAATTGTGAAATTTCCCAGGCAGACTTTTTTGTAGATGCATATAGTGTTGGAGACAGAACCCGTTCGTTTCTTAAAGTACAGGACGGTTGTGATTATAGTTGTACTTTTTGCACGATTCCCTTAGCCCGCGGAAAGAGTAGGAGTGATACTGTTGAAAATGTACTTATCAATGCAAGAAAAATTGCTGAAAGCGGCGTAAAAGAGATTGTACTTACCGGTGTTAATATCGGTGATTTCGGTTACGGTCAGACTCTTTTTGCAGACACGCGTAAGCGCAAAGAAACTAACTTTCTTGATCTTATCAGGGAACTTGATGAGGTTACAGGGATTGAGCGGTTCAGGATTTCTTCCATAGAACCTAATTTACTGAAAGATGAAATTATTGCTTTTGTGGCCGGATCAAAAAGATTTGTGCCCCATTTTCATATTCCTCTTCAAAGCGGCAGCAATGAAATTCTGAAGAGGATGAAGCGGAGGTATGTTCGGGAATTATATTCGGAACGTGTAGCAAAGATCCGTGAATTAATGCCTGATTGTTGTATTGGTGTAGATGTGATCGTTGGGTTTCCGGGTGAAACCGAGGAACATTTTTTGGAGACTTATAATTTTTTGAATACACTCGATGTTTCGTACCTACATGTTTTTACCTACAGTGAGCGCGATAACACCGAAGCGATATCAATGCAGGATCCTGTTCCTATGGTGGATCGCAAACGCCGAAATAAAATGCTGAGAATCTTATCTGCAAAAAAATTAAGAGCTTTTTACGAAAAACAAAAAGGCAAGGAAATGACCGTTATTTTTGAGCATGAGAATAAAAACGGTTTTATGTATGGTTTTAGCCAGAATTATGTGAAAGTAAAGCATCCGTTCGACGCTTCTTTATGTAATAAAATGGTGCAGGTTAGTCTTGGAGATTTTAATGAGGAAGGCAATCTTAATTGTTCTCTTCTCGCGGAGCCTGTTATGGCATAAAAAAACCGCTCCTTGTTTGAGCGGCTCGTATTCCTAAGGTTTATAATATTTTTTCGCTTCGGGCATATAAGCCTTAAGATCCCTAATCCTTGTTTCATCACTCGGGTGGGTGCTTAAAAGTTCAGGTGGTTTTTGTCCGCCGCTGGCAGCCATTCGTTCCCAGAATGAAACAGCCACTTCAGGGTTATAGCCTGCCATCGCAGCAAAAATAAGACCCATTTTATCTGCTTCTGTTTCATGAGAGCGGCTGTATTTTAAAGTGCCAAGTGTTGTACTAACACCATATGCTTGTTGAAATAACTGTTGTGTCAGAGCAGGTTTTTGGGATAATGCGACAGATAAAGCTGCTCCCCCAAATTGTACAAGCAGTCCCTGGCTCATCCTCTGGTTACCGTGTCTTGCGATAGCATGGGCAATTTCGTGCCCCATTACAACAGCAAGTGCTTCCTCTGTTTGCGTAACA
>JAEUTM010000074.1 GCA_016788025.1 Bacteroidia bacterium | reverse complement strand
AAAAAATGAATAAGGTTTACGAGAGTAAGAAATTACTTCCAAAGCTCTGATCATGCGCTGGGGATTATTATGATCAACTTCCCGGTAATACTCTGGATCTTTTTGCTCGAGTTCTTGTTGCAACCATTGCAATCCTCTTTCTTCAAAGGTTTTATTCAGATCGTCGCGGATATTTTGTGGAATTTCTTCAAAATCATCAACTCCGTTAAGCACAGCATCAATGTAAAGCCCCGAGCCACCAACCATAAAAATTACAGGGTGAGTGTTAAAAAGCTCATTCATCAATTCAAGAGCGTCTTTAGCGTAGTGTCCTGCTCCATAAAGTTCTTCTGCATTCTTGGTATTGATAAAAAAATGAGGTACTTCTTTCAGTTGTTCCGGACTAGGTTTAGCTGTACCAATGTTAAGTTCTCTGTAAAATTGACGGGAATCCGCTGAAAGCACCACACTGTGATAATTCTTTGCTAGACGAATCGCCAGATCGGTTTTTCCAACCGCAGTTGGCCCGGCAATAACAACTAAATATTTTTTCTGAGACTTAATGTGCGATAAAGTTAAAGTCTGTACTCATAATGACCCGCAATTATTCAAAATTCTTTGTGAACAACTCTTTTTCATAACTTGGACTTCACCAGCCTCATTACTTAATTTTATAGAATGTACCGGCCTTTTAAGAGTTTTTTGTTTGGACTTGTTGTGTTTGGAGTCCTCGCCCTGGCCTGCTATTTATTTCCTGAGGAAGGACTTTATTTAACGAATGGCATTCAGCTTAAGTTTCCAGATTTAAAAACGGTAGCTGGCATTAAGGTGCAGAAAGCAGATATTTCCTCAGTACTCGCTAAAGTGGATGCAATTGATACAAATTTCAGTATTGTGGAAAGCCCTGAGCGGTTAAAAACCGATTCACTCGTTGAAAAGAAAGATTCATCGGGAGCGGTAGAAATCCCGAAAGAAATCCCGTCCGTGGAAAACGAAGACACCGTTCCACAGTTGATTACCAGTATCCAGATGCGAAATAAGAATGCACTAACTAAATTTTTTCTTGCATTATCTGATGCAAAAACAAGTAAGGGATCCATAAGGGTGCTTCACTACGGTGATAGTCAAATTGAAGGAGATCGTATAACCGATTACCTCCGATTGAAACTGCAGGGGCAATTTGGAGGAAGTGGGCCCGGCCTTGTTTCTTTAATGCCAGTGGCCTCCAGTAGCATAAACAGAATAGAAAACGGCCCGGGCTGGGATCGCTACAATGTGTTTACTGCCAAAGATAAACGCGTAGCACACAATAATTACGGAGTGTTGGCAGGATTTAACCGTTTTACAAAATACCGTAAGGCAACAGATACGTCCTCTGTTATGTCCTCAAGTCTTACAATCACCACTACAAAATTTGGGGGAACAAACGCCATGGCATACAAAAAGGTGAAAATATTTTATGGTGGAGCTAAGTACAGAACATGGTGCGAATTTTACGATGGTCCGGCCTTAATTGGCGCAGATAGTCTTGATATAGGCGGGATTTTTAGAATGAAAGAATACAAAGTAGGCAGAGGTTCAAATAGTCACACCTTTAAATTCAGGGGAAAAGACAGTCCAGATTTTTACGCTCTATCCCTTGAAAGCGACAATGGAGTAATGGTTGACAATATTGCCTTGCGGGGAAGCAGCGGTACATTTTTTCACAATATCAATAATGCCCAGCTTTCGCAGTTTTATGAATATTTGAATGTGAAGCTTATTATACTCCAGTTTGGCGGAAACTCTCTCCCCGCAATCGAAGATCCTTCTATGGCCATAAATTATTCTAATTATATCCGTTACCAGATTAGTTTACTGAAAAAGATGGCACCTGATGCGAGTATCCTGTTTATTGGCCCATCTGACATGAGCATAAAACAAGGAACAGAGTATGTTACATATCCTTACCTCGAAACCATGCGTGATGCCCTAAAGAAAGCGGTATTGGAAAGTGATTGTGCTTTTTTCGACATGTATGATGCAATGGGTGGAAGAAACAGTATGGCATCCTGGGTAGAACAAAAACTGGCTGCGACAGACTATACCCACTTCAGTCCGCAAGGGGCCAGGAAAATTGCCACATTGTTTTATTCCGAGCTTATCAAAGAATACAATAAATATCTAAAATCAAAACAGTGAGATTTATAAGAGCGATCAATACAATACGTACAGTTGATGTAAAAATATGCCAGTTGCTTTTCTTACTGTTTACTTCTACTTTTTCTAATGCCCAGACGGGGGCTGAAAAGTATCCCTTCGTAGATCTCCAGTACAATCATTTGAACTATGCAAAGGACAGTTCTTCATTTCTGAAGTTCTTTAAAAAACTCGATCGCATCAAAGAGGACAATAATCTAAGGATAAATATTGTTCACATGGGTGGATCGCACGTTCAGGGAGGCACATGGAGTAATGTTTTTATTTCAAATTTTCAAACGGAAAATCATACTGCTGGCGGAGGATATTTTTCTTTTCCCTACAAGATCGCAAAAACAAACAGTCAGCCATACGCTACTTCTTTTTCAAATGGTAAATGGAAAAGATGCAGGGCGAGTGGAAAAGAGTTTTGTTTACCATTGGGAATGAATGCACTAAGCATCACTACGAACGATAGTGCAAATTATTTTGGTGCCGCGCTCACGTCGAAGGCAGCCTGCAAATACGTAAACATTGTGAAAGTGTTTCATAATTTTAATTCAAGTTTCGAGTTTAATCTTTGTCTTGCTGATAGCTACAACGTTAAGAGAAAGGAATTCCCGAAGAATGGATATACACTTTTTAAATTTGATATGCCAGTGGATTCAGTTCATTTTGAATTAGTGAAATTGGATACAATCAAAAGGGATTTTACAATCTATGGATTTAGTTTTGAAAACGATCTTACTTCAGGCTTTTATCTGGCGGGGCTTGGAGCGAATGGCGCCAACAGCAATTCATTTTTGCGTTGTGCCGAACTTGAACCGCAACTATCTACACTGAACGGCGATTTGTTTATTCTTTCCCTCGGTGTAAACGATACGCAGTCCAAAACATTTGAAGCAGAGGATTATATTGAAAATTACGATAGTCTGATCACTGTAATCCGGAAAACGAACCCGGACGCAGCAATTATTCTTACGACCACAACAGATAATTATATCAAGCATAAAACATCTAACAAAAGAACGATCGTAGCCAGGGATGCTATGTTTGTTCTGATGGAGAAATATAATGTAGCTGTTTGGGACCTCTTCTCATTAATGGGAGGATATAGGTCGATGCCAAAATGGCTAAAAGCAGGGCTGGCCTCAAAAGACAAGGTTCATTTTACAAACAGGGGTTACGCGCTATTAGGGAATTTGATGTATGAAGCTGTCATGAAATCTTACAATTACAATCAAAAAAACAAGGGCTCATAGAATTTATCAAAGACATAATTAATTATTCACAGGATAAGCCTTTGTTATTTACCCATCTGTTTTTTTGGGGATTTTTCCTGGGCGTTCTGTTATTGTATTCATTTATATACAAATACAATAAACTCCGAACCATATATCTCCTGGCTGTAAGTCTGTTTTTCTATTTTAAGACTAGTGGAGTCTTCCTCGTGTTGCTTTTGTTCACTATTTGCAGCGACTATTTCTGGGGCCGAAGAATTTACAAGGCCAAGTCTAATGGTGCAAAACGCCTATTTCTGAGCGTTAGCGTGATTTTAAATTTATCGCTGTTGTGCTATTTTAAATACTCCTATTTCTTTGTGGAGAGCTTCAGTCAGATTGCTCACCAGGAAAACTGGTTCTACAATCACTTCGCACAATTTTCCAATACGTTTTTTGCTACTAATTTCAGCGTAGATAAACTGCTATTGCCGGTTGGCGTATCATTTTTTACGTTTCAGTCTTTGTCCTATACCATCGACATGTATCGCGGCAAGGTAGAACCCGTAAAAAATATTTTTGACTATGGTTTCTTTGTTTGTTTTTTTCCGCACCTTGTAGCAGGCCCTATTGTAAAAGCGCATGACTTTCTTTACCAGATCTATCAACCTTATAATCTGGGGCGCAAAGAATTTGGTCTGGCAGTCTTTTGGATTATTAATGGCTTTTGTAAAAAGATAGTTGCCGATTATCTGGCCGTTAACTACGTTGATAGAATATTCGACAGTCCACATTTATATAGTGGTTTGGAAACGGTAATAGGCATTTTCGGGTACTCCCTTCAGATTTATATGGATTTCAGCGGCTACACTGATATTGCTATTGGACTCGCCTTGATACTGGGATATCGGTTGAAAATAAATTTTAAGTCGCCATACAAAGCTACAAGCACCAGCGAATTCTGGAAGCGCTGGCATATCTCTCTTTCTTCATGGTTGCAAGAATATTTATATATTCCTCTTGGTGGTAACAGAAATGGAACTTTTGGATCTTACCTCGCAATATCCATCATAGCACTTTTCCTTATATTTCTGAGTGGAAAGATTTGGCTGATCCTTGTTTTTTTGTTCTTTGCTGTTTTCCTACTAATCCT
>JAEUTM010000070.1 GCA_016788025.1 Bacteroidia bacterium | reverse complement strand
GTATATACTATTTCTAATTTTAGATCCTACCCTGGTAATATGGATCATAATCCTCCAAGTATTGTACATCTTAATGGTGCTACAGGTATTTATACGAAGGTTGGTGGAGTGTTAAGACATTTAGCAGACGAAATTAAAGACAGTCATATAAATCATATTTTAGACCGAATACTACCTGCATTTAATTTTGTTTATAGCGAAAAAGCAGAGGGTTTAAATAAGTTGCTGTTACCGACTTTTGCATGGGAAGGAAATGACGCAGCGAATAAAGCAATAAGTCATGCAGAAGATATTCTTTCCGTTACTGATTATTTAGTCATCATTGGATATTCATTTCCGGTCTTTAACCGGGAGATTGACAAACGAATATTACAAAAAGGCAGGAATGTGAAGAAAATCTTCCTTCAAAATCCAACTGCCGACAAAGCTGCTTTTGCAACGACATTTGGCATGGATCAAAATAAGGTACATGAATACAAAAATGTGGATCAATTCCATATTCCATTTGAAGCCTAATTAATTTAGAACATGACTGAACAAAAATCAAATAATGACAGCAATCAAACGTTTGAAGGCTATAAAAAATATTGGAGTGAACTGAGAAAAAAACTCCAACAAGAAAAACCTGAAATTTTTGGGGCAGCAAAGGAAGGAGTGGAGTGGCTTTCACGGATTATTGAAATCACTCAAGGCTCGACAATTGTTAATACACCGCAGGTTTTGATCCACGAATTTTCCAGAATTTATTCAAGAACTATTAGACGTTTTTATGCAATTGAACATGTTTCAGTGAATTTACATACAGATATTTTGCTTGACGAGCTAAGGAGTATAACTGAAATGTTCTTTAAGGTTTTTTATCTGTTGAGAATTAGTGATCCAGAACTATTTGCTATTGATGCACGAAATCTTAGTGCAATTTCAAGATTAAAGGCAGGAGATAGATTATATGATTTGGGCAAACTAATACGTCCTGAAGGAACTCCCGAAATTGAAAGATTCAACAAAATTAAAGAAGAACTATATCTCAAATATAAAGGCAGAAAGCCAAAATTTTATGGTGATCGCTCAGTTGCAGAGATAGCCGAGGGGGCCTCTCTCATTAACATATATTACTATGCTTATAATTTGTTGAGTTCAAATGCACACAATGAACCAATGAGTGAACTTCAGTCCTTGCAGCTTTATGAAAATGAATCCGCTTATATAAGCGTTGTGCCCGATGGAGATAGTATTGATATGTTCGCCCAGCATATCAGTCTATTTAACCAAACAGCAGTATTAACTTCAATGGCGGCTCTCTCTGGATTTGCGGATTTTGATAAGAAACTCGCAAAACAACTGCTTATAGATTTTAGCAACCGCTACGAGGGGTACGGATGGGAAAAAGAAATTGAAACCATATACGAAAAATCTAAAATATTATAACTGGTTAGCGTTCTGCGCGACCTTACTTCAAGAAAGCTAAAAGGCCCCGCAATTGCGGAGCTTTTTAGGTTACATTTATTTGCGGACTGGACGGGATTAGCTCGCTATCGCTCACTGGACCCTACAACCCCAGAGTCACAATGTAAAAGGCAAAGCAGTAAAAGTTCGTGATGAATTGTTGGTGGGGATTAGCTCCCTTTGGTCGCTGGACCCTCGCGGCCGAACATTGAAAATGTAAAACAAAAGGCTACGTCTTTTATTTGTCGATTGGTGGGATTGCTGCGCGAAAGCGCAGCGGACCCTTCAGGCCCAAAGTCAGAATGTAAAATTAAGTCCGCTTCGCGGCCTTATTTTTTAATTTGGTTCCGCTTTTGAAAACAAAGCTTTCAACGCTGCACCAAAATAAAAAAGGCACCCGTTTGGGTGCCTTCATTTTACATTTATTTGCGGACTGGACGGGACTCGAACCCGCACAGTCCGACCTTATTATCATTGTTTTAGAGGGTTGTGAGGTACTTAAATACGACTTTTTAGACCATTTTAACGCATTTCCTGACCTTATTTCCCCACCCTGGAGTCAGTTAAGCACTATCTTTCATGTTGAGATATCGGATACAGTCCTGACAATTCTCGACTTGTTTCCGGAATTGTTCCCCTGTCATTGAAATGCGCGAATCCTCCGAATATTTCGTAATGCTCACATAAACGTCTTAAAGCCTCTCTAAAAACAATAATATCATGTGCAAAGGCCAATTGGTAAATTAGTAATTCACGACCCAAAACAGGACCTTTTCTAGCAGATTTGTGCTCTGTATAAGTAACACAAAATGCCCAAGCTTCACATTGTTTCTTTATATGATTTGTGATCTTGAGGCATGTTTCTGCATCTTTAGCTTTAACCGAAATACTTAATGTTTGACGATACTTTCCTTGGTGCATATTGTATTAATTTGGTAAAGAAATTTCAAATTCATTATTTGAGGACGAAATTAGTCTAACGTCAATATTGCTCCCTAGTGGGATGTCTTCATGCGGAACCAAAGCCCACCCTTCTAAGTTGTCAGAATAAAAGAAGCCTTTTTCTGA
>JAEUTM010000068.1 GCA_016788025.1 Bacteroidia bacterium | reverse complement strand
ATGTGGGCAATAATACAAAAGTTACGGATCTGCTTCATTCTGCTCTCTAAAGTCTTTTTTTAGGGCTACAAATATAGTAAATCCTTGAAAATTAAGGGTCTTTATGGGGCTAAAATCAGTCTTTTACGATTCGGTACGACTTATGTCCAGCTTTAACTACATAAATTCCAGAAGGAAACGAAGATATATTCAACTGGTTCTTACCTTTTCCAGCCTGCACCTCTAAAACTTTTTGTCCGGTGAGGTTAATAATTTCTATTCTTTCCGCTTTTAGTAGTTCCGTTGTGAGAGCTCCAGTTGTTGGATTAGGATAGATCTTTACCCCATCGCTAATCGCCAACGATTCAATTCCTGTGCAGACAGATACATTCACGGTGATGTTGGACGATTCTTTACAACCAGTAGCATCGCTTAAAGTTAAAGTATAAGTCCCTGCGTTGCTTTGTTGAACATTACTGATATCTGATGTGACTAATGTGGAGGTAAATCCACCGGGGCCAGCAAGAGTTTGAGTAACAGACGCGGGTGGATTTAAAGAGAAGATCGCAAGGTCTCCTTCGCAAAAATTCAACGGGTTCGGACCGCCATAAACAAGCGGTGGACAATTCCTGAATTTGACGATAAATCCATCTTGCAGCCCGCCTCCGTTAGATGGTTGATGAGAAGTGTTTGTAGCAATAACGGTTCCTGAATTGGTTTCGGAGATGCCGGCTAAATAAAAATACCCTCCCGACCCATCCAACGCACAAGCTTCTCCTGTATCATCTGCTGCATCACCATAAAAGGTTCCCCACTGTCTTACACCGTTACTGTTAAACTTAACGATATATGCGTCAAAATTTCCACCGCAAAGATCCTGGTAGGTTCCAGAAGAAGAAATAACGGTACCTGCTGCGCTCCCGTAACCCGCGATGTAAACATTTCCAACCGAATCTGCAATCGAACCCCTTACATGCTCTGATCCTGAGCCGCCATAAAATGTACCCCACTTGCGAACACCGCTGGCGTCAAACTTCACCAGATAAACGTCATAACCCCCTGCATAAAGCGGTTGGTGCGAGCCCGGTGTAGCAATCGAATCCCCCGTGGATCCGGTTGTATTTCCAGCAATGAAAACATTTCCCGAAATGTCGGTACAAATAGTGTGAACGTAATCTGCACCACCTCCGCCATAATAAGTGGCCCATTGCCTAACCCCATTGCTGTTGAATTTTACGAGTGTGCCGTCGAATTGACCGCCTCCCGGAGACGGTTGGTGGGAACCATTGCTTGCAAGTGTGTTCAGTGTTGTGCTACTGGATGATCCTACAAAAACATTACCTGAGGGATCCGTTGCACAAGTTGTTACCAGAGCATCGTCGTTGTTTCCATAATACGTGCCCCATTGTCTTACCCCGGTACTGTTAAATTTAACCAGGAACTGATCATCGGGCCCGCCTCCAAAAGTCGTTTGGTAAGCGCCATTGGTGGCAATCGCCTGGTTTGTTGCACTTGTACTGGTCAATCCAGACATGTAGATATTTCCGTTTGCATCCGTAGCGCAAGAATGTCCCGTCTCAACACCGGAACCTCCGTAATATGTTCCCCATTGACGAACACCGCTCGTATTAAATTTTACAAGAAACGCATCCCTGCCCGGGGCTCCGTAAACACTCTGATGCCCTCCATTGCCAGTCATTACTGCTGAATTAGTGCTCGTTGTGGAACCCGCAAGATAAATGTTTCCTGCAGGGTCAACTGAACAGGAAAACCCTTGATCGATACCACTTCCACCATAGTAAGTGGCCCATTGGCGTACACCAGTACTGTTCATTTTTACAAGGTAAGCATCGTAAGTTCCGGTCCCGAAAGTTGTTTGATGGGCTCCAATTGTTGCAATGGTTTGACCCAAATTTGAATCTGTAAATCCCGCGGTAAATACATTTCCTGATTTGTCAACAGAAATACTAACGGCTTCCTCTGTTCCAGATCCGCCATAATAAGTACCCCAAACACGCAAGATAGGATCGATTATTAATTCCTGGTTAGGGTCGTGACTTTCTATTTCAAAACTCAAAATATTTCCGTCCACTTGCCAATTGGCGTCTAGCTCTCTTCCATTTTGAAATGCTATTGGCTTTTCCTCCAAGATGTTTCCGAAAGGAGTTCTCAGCAATAAAGTTCCATTCGCTTCAAGACTTACCGCTGCGCCTTCGATCTGAAACTGTATGTTTTTATAATTCGCTCCAGGCGCTACCACGTAATCATACTTTAGATTTCCATTCTTTCCGTAATAGTGTAAATCTATACTGTTATAAACATTCTCTAGCCAAATGCCTTCGTAGGATCTAACCCCAAAAACACCGTAAGGACAGTGCTCCTGATAGTAGTTATTGAGCCCTTCTGACGCTTTTTCTACCCGGGTAGCAACATCTGCATTCGTGTTAACCCAGTTTACATCGACCCGGTAAAGGCTTATTTTTTCGCTGCGTATTCTTTTGTTTCCAAAAGCATCCTCTTCGCTAATCCAATTATCTACACGTTGTAACTGATAGGAAACACCGTCCTTTCTAATATGGAAATTAAGTGCGTCCATTTGCCCACTGAACAAAACATCTGACCTTAATTTATGAAACTGATCTGCTACCTGACCTTTGTTCTCCGTAAATCGAAGTGGGTTTTTTCCGTTTCTGTTTTCTGCGAAAACGCATTGCGACAAAATCATCAAATAGATGAAAGAACTAAGAAATTTTTTCATGGGTGTAAGATTTTAATCCTTAACCAAATGTATCAAAGATGAGAAAAGTTGCAAGCGGTAAAACGTTAAATACAGCGGACTTTGTGTTAACTTTACAAGCTTGTCGTTTAATCCGCTAGATAGTAATCTTCCTGTTGTTGAAATCATTCCTCAGGTTTGCGAGCATCTCGCGAAACAAAACACATTGATCGTAAATGCGCCCCCGGGTGCTGGTAAAAGTACCTTGTTACCTCTTGCTTTATTGGAAGAAATTTGGCTTCAAGGCAAAAAAATAATCATGCTCGAGCCGCGACGCCTTGCTGCGAAAACTATTGCTATGCGGATGGCCTCTTTGCTTGAAGAAGATACGGGCGAACGAATCGGTTATCGCGTTCGTTTTGAGACGCGGGTGGGAAATAAAACAAAACTCGAGGTTGTAACAGAAGGAATTCTCACGAGGATGCTGCACAACGATAATGCGTTAGAAGACGTTGGCCTGGTAATATTTGATGAGTTTCATGAGCGAAGTTTACATGCTGATCTTGCATTGGCCTTATGCCGCGAGGCTCAACAATTATTGAGACCCGATCTTCGTATCATGATTATGTCGGCCACTTTAAACATGCCTCAGTTAACGGCACTTCTAAAAGCGCCAGTTGTTCAGAGTGAGGGCAAGCAATATCCGGTAGAAATCATCTATGGAAACGGCTCCGACAGTTTGCTCCTACCCGAACTTACTGCCCGGGTTGTTGTGCGGGCCGTGAAGGAAAATGAAGGTGATGTATTGGTGTTTCTCCCGGGAGAAGGAGAAATAAAAAAATGTGTGGAATTGTTGCATGAACTTCGGTCAGAATTTTCCATACATCCTTTATACGGTCAACTCCCGCCTAGTGAGCAGTTTCTGGCAATCATGCCTAACAAATTGGGCAAACGAAAAATCGTACTGGCAACTTCTATTGCCGAAACCAGTTTGACCATTGAAGGGATTCGCATTGTTGTGGATTCGGGTTTTGGTCGTATATCGCGATTTGATCCGGGTTCTGGTTTGTCAAAGCTGGAAACCGTTAGAATTTCTAAAGACTCCGCCGATCAACGTGCCGGGCGTGCCGGGCGTTTAAGCAGTGGGGTTTGTTACAGAATGTGGACGAGCGTAACGCAAGGACGTTTGGCAGAACATCGCACTCCGGAAATTTTAGAAGCAGATCTCGCTGCATTGGTTTTGGATATGGCCGTGTGGGGTGTAAACGATATTCAGACACTTACTTGGTTAACTCCGCCTCCGAAAGCCTCACTGTCTCAGGCCTCCGAGACCTTACACCAATTAGACGCCCTCGACAACCATAAAATAACTTCACACGGAAAACAGATTCACAAACTCGCGTGTCATCCACGCATCGCACATATGCTTCTAATGGCAAAAGATGTTAAGCTAAAACAACTGGCAACGGACATTGCGGCAATACTGGAAGAACGCGACCCTTTGCCAAGGGAGTCTGGAATCGATCTGAATCTCCGGGTGGAGGCTTTGCGGAGGGCGCGGGCTCATGGCGGTTTCGGAAATCGTTTTTCCCGCATTGAAAAAGTGGCTTCTTCTTACCGCAGCATGTTGAATGTTGAAGCCGATCACTCTGCGGTAGATCCTTTTGATACTGGGCTTCTGCTGGCTTACGCCTATCCGGAACGTATCGCGTCTGCCAGACCAGGCAACAATGCACAGTTTCAATTAGCAAACGGTAAGTACGCGACGGCTGGTCACAAAGATGATTTGGCGCATGAGCCCTGGCTTGCTGTGGCACACATGGACTTACGTGAAGGGCTCGGAAAAATATTTTTAGCTGCGCCACTGAATCCTAAAGACCTCATTTCCCTGGTAAAAGAAAAGGAAGTGGTCGCCTGGGACACGCGAAAAGGAGGGGTAATTGCCGCAAAGGAACTAAAAATCGGCAGCATTGTTTTGCAGTCTAAACCTCTGGCAACCGTAACACCTGAACAGATCAGCGAAGCAATTTCTGCTGCAATTCAAAAGGACGGGGAAACACTTTTGGAGTTTGACGAAGACATGCAGCAATTGCAAAATCGGATCTTAAGTCTTAGAATATGGAATGGTGATGATTCCTGGCCGGATGCGAGCACCAAAAACTTACTGGAAACAAATAGAACCTGGTTAGGTCCATATTTGCGCGACGTGAAGAAACCTGATGATCTCAAAAAAATAAAATTGTCTGAGGCTTTATTTCACTCCATCGATTGGGAGAAGCAACAATTACTAAGCACACTGGTTCCGCCACGGCTTGAAGTGCCAAGTGGCTCTGCAATTAAAATTCAATACTTCCCGAACGGCGCTACACCGGTTTTATCTGTACGCTTGCAGGAGGTTTTTGGTTTGGCGGATACACCATCGGTCAACAACGGAAAGAATAAAGTCGTAATGCACTTACTTTCTCCTGGTTACAAACCAGTGCAAGTAACTTCCGACCTCAACTCTTTCTGGAATAATTTGTATCACGAAGTGAAAAAAGAATTGCAACGCCGCTACCCAAAGCACGCCTGGCCCGACGACCCATGGAGCGCTCCTGCTGTTGCGAAGGGGAGGAGTCATAAAAAGTAAATCTCCTCTGAAGGTTTAACTTATGCGTAAGCTAATTTCCCCCTTTTTTTCTATCTTAGCATAATCAATCTCTGCCCATGAAAAGCGTTTACAAATCCCTTGTTTTATTCATTACAACATGTTCCCTGAATGTGTTTGGTCAAAATGTTTTTACTGCCTTAGATAGTGCCCTTATTGCATGTTATCCGTTTTCGGGTAACGCCAATGATCAATCTGTAAACGCGCTTCACGGAACAGTGAACAGCGCTGTGCTTGTTGCGGATCGCTTCGGAAATCCGAATTCAGCTTATAGTTTTGGGGGCCCTACAAACACGGCAAATATTGTGGTTCCGGGTTTCAGCAGTTATTTAAATGGTACCGGTGTATCACTTTGTTTCTGGACCGCAAAAACAAGTTATAATTATGACTGCGCCTTTCTAATGACGGCAGACAATTCCTCCAATCGTTTTGCTTTAAGTGTGTATTATGGCCTTGCTTCGAACCCTGCAAATTACTGGGATTATGGTGACATTAGCTCTAATGGTCGCTTAACTATGAACTCCAACAGCAGTTTACCGGCAAGTAATACCTGGGATCATTGGGTGTTCACTTCCAGCTCTACTGGCATGAAGGCTTATAAAAATGGTACTCTTGTGTCATCTAAAACCTCCGCCTCTTCTTTTTCTACAAGCCCTTCACGCAACCTCTGTATCGGTGGCGCCGTTGGACTTAATGGGGGAATACTCTGGTATAATGGCATCCTGGATGACATCAGGATCTACAAACGTGAGCTCCTGGCATCTGAAGTGTCAACGCTCTATTCTAATAACATTACCTGTATCTGTCCTGCCGTATTTACACCAACAAATGCTACCTCCGTTCTGGGAATTTGTGCAGGAAATTCAATGACTTTGTCTGCAAGTGGGAGCCCAACACTTCAATGGTACAGCTCTTCTTCAGCCACGCTGAGCTCGGGGACTGGAACGAATTATGTTATTGCTACTAATAACAATGCTGGCACTTATACTTATTATGTAAGGGCCGGTGACGGTTGCAGTACAAGCACTGCACTGCCAGTCTCATATACGGTCACCGCTTTACCACAACTTCAAACAAGTGTTAGTAGCTCTTCCGTCTGCAGCGGCAAAACTGTAAGTTTTCAGGCTTCTGGCGCAACAAACTACACGTGGATCCCAGGAAATGGGCTGTCTTCATCTTTCACCGCAACGCCGCCCTCAACAACCACATACACCCTTTTCGGTGAAACCAATGGCTGCTCAAGCACCAAAACGATTGGGATCTCTGTGATAACTTCACCGACAATATCTATTGCTGCAAGTGCTCCGGCAGTATGCGAAGGAAAAACAGTAACACTTACGGGATCGGGTGCAACAGCTTATACCTGGCAACCAGGAAATATTACCTCGAATAGCATAAATGTGCTTCCTCTTTCAACCACGGTTTATACCCTAATTGGCGCTACATCCGGTTGTTCCGATATCACAACAATCGCTATACCTGTGGCTAACCTGCCTACCGTCTCCATATCTGGAAGTTCATTGATCTGTCTCGGAAAAACTGCGCTTCTTTTAGCGGGCGGTGCCGTTAATTATACCTGGTCACCCGGTAATATCCAATCCCAACTTCTAAGTATTTCTCCCACCTCAAATACTACTTTCACAGTTACTGGAGAGGCCTCGGGCTGCACAAACACGGCCGTTATAACGATGAGTGTTGTTAATCCGCCGGTTGTGTCTATTGCCGCCTCGGGCACTACCATTTGTCAGGGACAGACTGTAAGCCTTGTCGCGTCGGGAGCCGCAACATACAGCTGGAACACAGGCAGTTTCTTGCCATCAATTTCTGTTTTCCCATCGTCCAATACAAGTTACACCGTCACAGGAGTGGATGCCAACAACTGCTCTGCTTCAACGTTTACAACGATTTTTGTGAATCCATCGCCATTATTAAGTATAAATAGCAGCGCTCCAGGCAACATTTGCGCAGGTGAACCCGTAACGTTAACTGCCAGCGGTGCAGATTCTTATAGCTGGAGCAATGGCCCCCAATCTCCTTCTTTCACAATAAACCTCAGCACCACGACAACGTTTACCATATTAGGTACTGACGCAAATACAGGCTGTCAGGCTACCATGACGTATGTTCAAAATGTTGATGAGTGTGCCGGTGTGGCTTTCAATAATTCTCCAAACGAGGTCTTGGATATTTTCCCTAATCCTAACAGTGGTAAATTTACTTTGGCAATAGGCCGACCATCGCAAGTTCTGATTTACAATTCTCTCGGCGAGATCGTTTATTCGAGTGTTCACGCAGAAACTTCAGATATAAATCTCGAGTCATATCGCAGCGGTGTTTATTTCATTACAGTAATGTTCGATTCAAATACAGTTACACGTAAAATTATAAAGGAATAATCCCTCATTCGTTTAAAATGTCTTTCTCCAGAACTTTTCTCCTAGGCGGAGATCTCGAAATAAACCGTATTGGCTTCGGCGCAATGCGCATTACTGGCAAAGACATTTGGGGCATGCCTGATAATCCGCAGGATTCTATTGACGTCTTAAGAAGAGCGGTTGCCCTAGGTGTGAATTTTATTGACACCGCTGATCAATACGGTCCTTTTACTTCAGAACAATTAATCGCGGAAGCGCTTCATCCCTATCCGGAAAAACTTATTATTGCCACTAAAGGCGGTATTGTGCGTTACGGGCCATGGAATCAAATAAATTACGATGCAAGCCCTCAACATTTACACGAAGCCTTGAATGGTAGCTTAAGTCGTTTGAAGTTGAAACGTATTGATCTCTACCAGTTACATCGCGTTGATCCCAAAATCCCAGCAGAAAAAAGTTTTGAGTTTCTTCAGAGAGCTCAGGAGGATGGAAAAATAAGACATATTGGCTTGTCAGAAGTTTCTGTTGAAGACATTCAAAAGGCCCAGCAATTCTTTAGAGTTGTCTCCGTACAAAATCGTTATAGTATCGATGAGCGCAAATGGGAACCCGTACTTCAATATTGCAAAGAACAAAATATTGCATTTATTCCTTGGTTCCCTCTTGGGGGTGGAAATATGAAAGGAATGGAAATCCTTCAGAAAGTTGCACAGAAAAAAAACCTCGATGTTCGACAAGTTGCTTTAAGTTGGCTGTTACATCATTCCGATAATATTATCCTAATTCCCGGCACCTCGAAGGTTAAACATTTGGAAGAAAATATGAAGATTGCCTCTATTGAATTAACTGCTGAGGACATGAAAGAACTGGATAGAGTCGCTAATCCTTAGCGCCAAATTTGTTTTGGGTCTTGGCTCTTGAATCTATTCGTTCCAAATCTATCTTTTCATCGCCTTCTTTATAGGGCATATACGTGAAAATAAACTGGAACATCTCTTCCGTTGTTTTCATGCTCTCTACACCGTCACCCTGGGTGATAGTCCTCGGAGGATGGTAAGGATTATTAGGATTTTTATTTGTGTTGTCGTAGGTGCCATATACG
>JAEUTM010000048.1 GCA_016788025.1 Bacteroidia bacterium | reverse complement strand
CAAAACAGTCAACCAATAAAGTAGGTGCAACAAGTGTTTTCTTAATGGCGATCTTTTGGAAATTATTCGTCTTTAGCTCCTCTTTGAAATCCAGAAATTCAGTGATTGCAGATTTAAAGTCCTGAGCGGCCAATACTTTAGGTCGAACGTCCCTTTTTGTTCCAGGAACATGAATGACAGCCTTATAAACCAATCGACCGCATTTGCAGTTTACCTTTTTATCATCCGCATAATGAGTATCACACGCATTGCAAAATAAAAACAGTCCTTTTGGACGCAGCTTTTTTGGAAGTTTAAGATTTCCGTATTTCATATTTTCTAAGGGTGTTTGTGCTAATTTTGTCTCCTGGTTTGATTTCCCAAGGTGAAAATTTGCTGATGTGTTTCCCTTATCAAATTTAACTAATTGATTATCAATGTATTGTGTTAAAATATGTTGACTAACATATTTTTTCAATCCCAGGGATAAAATCGGAATATCCCTTTGCTTACACCACTTTTTTACTGATCGCGGATCGGTGTAACCCAATAGGAGCATTAAATCTTGAATATCAACCAGGTCTTGACCCATTTGGTAACTTTAGCGTTGACGAAATCCCAACCAACCGTTAGCATCACTTCTTTTTACCTCTTCCCAGGAACACTCATTATCCAACTCGTCTAACGGAATTCGGCCATAGCTTGATGAATAATAACCTTGCGCTTCAAATCTCTTTTTCCATTCGTTGTAATACTCTATTCCTGCTTCTTTAGATTTGAATAAAGGGTCTGAAGGCATACGGATGGTAAAACCATCTGGAGAAAGTATGTCATATAAAATCTTGTCTTTAAAATCTGACTTGATAGATTTTTTACCTGAGAGTCCGGCAGCTTGATCCTGGTCTTGAGAAAAAATATCCATTTGGCCACCTTGATTAAACCTACCGTATTGAATAGCCTTACCTCTCTCTGGAACTTCAATCACAACATCTACATTGTGAGGCGCATCATTTTTTCCTTTGTGAGCCCCCATTTTAGTCGTCTGAAAAATCTGAACGAATGTGATTTCAGGATAAGTTTTTTTGAGAGTTTCTAAATCGTCGGTGGATAAATCAAGCTTGTTAACACTGTCTAGGAAAATGAAATCATACCCTTCTAAATTCTCAGGAATACTCTCTGTTACGTAAAGATTAGGGTGTGCTACGTCCTTGGCTTTAAGTTTTTCTTGAAGCGTAAAGTCAAGACCTTCTTCCTTTGCTACGTAAAGTACTGTTCCGTGATTTCTGGCGAGGTAGCCGGCAAAGTCAATACACAAAAAAGACTTGCCCATTTTTGGCCGCCCAAAAACCATAGCAGAAAAACCTTTGGATGGATCTCCGATCAAAGCGAGCCATTTTCCTTTAAAGCCAAGGGTCTGAAACCTCATTTCTTTAAATTCCATGCTGCTCAGGATTTTAGCTTCGCTTGTTTTTAGTTGTTCTTCTTTAGTTTCAGTTGAATCTATAGGGATTCCGGCAAGTCCGCTTAACCCATTTAGCTCTGCCTGTTCTATGTTAAGTGTTTTTTGTGCCTTGTTTTTTACAAAGGCATTGAGGTTAGAAAGCATATCATTGTAAAGCCGGATATATTTATCGCCTTTGCCGACATTTCCTTTGCTAATTGCTCGCTTCATAGCTTCAGCCAGTTTTTTAGCTTTGTCTTTTACGCCATATTTTCCGTTCAGTGAGATATAACGCTTGATAAGCGAAACTGAAGGCAATACCTTTTTAGAAGCAACCAGCTCTTTGAACTCATTAAGAGTTTTAGTGCTTAGTTCCATGACTTCAGGTTTTGTCATGGAGTTGTATTTTTTAACCAGTTTATCCTGGATAAAATTCATTTGTTTGGCAAAGGGCGAAGTTTTGCGAATTCGTTTTTCAACGATT
>JAEUTM010000015.1 GCA_016788025.1 Bacteroidia bacterium | reverse complement strand
TCCAGCCAGATGAGTTTTGTTTTGGAGCTCAAAGCTGCAGCAACATTCGCGGCATTGGTGGTATCCACATACTTCACGCTGATCCCGAATTTTTCGTAGATGTGTGTGAAAAGTCTGAAAGCGCCGCCGTAGATATCGTCCACGGCAATGATCTCGTCACCGCTTTTTAAGAGTTTCACAACCGCATCAATGGCGGCTAATCCGCTGGCAAAGGCATAAGCCGAAGAGCCTCCCTCGAGCTTGGCGATGAGGTCTTCCAGTACTTTGCGCGTGGGATTATTGCTGCGTGCATAGTCGTAACCTTTATTTACGCCGGGTGCTTCCTGCACGTAGGTTGAGGTTTGATAAATTGGGGTGGAAATGGCTCCGGTGAGTTCATCAACCGGAATGCTGTGCAGGATTTTAGTTTGTTCGTTCATGTGTTTTAAAATAAATTGGTTAAACATTGTTCTGTTCAAATCAACTTATCCAAAACATACATGCCGGCGGGGCTTAAATGAAAAAAGCTCCTCCGACAAGTCAGAAGAGCTTTAATATATCGCGAATAATCAAGCGTCTGTTTCTAACTTATCTTTCCAGCCTTGCAGCTGGTTGAATGTGGCACCTTTCTCCGATCACTCGGAGGAGGTTGTCAAGACGTCATAGGGTCAGTCCCTCAGTCTTTCTGGATAAGAATCATTTTTAAGAACGTGCGGCAAAGATAAGGCAGAAAAATTTTATCCTCCAAATATTTTTCAGAATATTTTTTTGGCAGCCCTTATTTTTTGAACTGAAGACCCTCTGCTTTAAGCACTGCTCTAAGCTTTGGTATGGAGGAAGGACCCATGCCATGCAGTGAAAGAATTTCTTTCTCCGAATATTGTGAGAGTTGTTTTAAGGTTTTGATGCCATTATTTTCGAGCGCACGGCGTGCAGGCGCGGCCAGCAGGGCCAGGAAGCCTCCTTTTGGTTTTTTATCGCTCTCGCAGATCGGGCAGGTAGGGCAGTCGCTGCTCTTGTAGTAACGATGTCCGTTTTTACAGATGCGTAGGGTTTTTTCGCTGCTCATTTTCCTTTCAGTTTCTTTTCCTTCGCCTTTTCCTTGTTCTCCTCCACTTTGTATTTTACTATTTTGCTGATCAGGGCTTTTGGTAAAGGTTTGTTCAAAGGAAATTGTATCGCACCCTTCGACGTTTTATAAGCGCCCAGATCTTTTTTAAAAACTTCAATGGGACTGGCAGTGGGATAAAATCCAATGTGTTGTTTGTATGCGGCAAAATAAACCAGCATGCCATCTTGTTTGTAAGCGGGCATTTGATAACTGATCACTTCTTCAGCTTTGGGAGCTGCTTTACGGATCACTGTTCTTAAGGTTTCCAGCGTTTCCTGCACTGGTTTTGAGAACGTTGCAATGTAAGCATCCACATCTTTAATTTCTTCTTTTTGCATATTCAATAAGACTGTATTTTTCTGGCTTATTAACCGAAACAAAAGCACTAGTTGAATTAGTTCTGAACTTAAAATGTTTCGGAATCAATTAATATTTAAGAGTAAAACTAAATAAATTCTGAAAAAAAGGAAATTCCAAACGCGACAATGTGAGGGTGTATTTGCGACCCTGTTCTAAATGGATATAACATATTTATGTGGTTTCGTATTGTTTCGAAGAGGAGTATTTTTACCTTGGAGTAATTTTCGGTAAAACCAGGTGCTTAAGAGATGTTTAAATAGTGTTTTACTGCTTGTTCTGATAGCAGGTGAACAGGCATTTGCCCAATTTTCTCCTCCTCAGCTTTCGAAGCCCGGCAGGAACACCGGCACTGATATTAGCTTTCCAATGGATCTGGTAATGGACCAGAGTTACCGGTATTGGATCGCAACCTTTAACGGGCTGGTGGAATATGAAGGCCGTTCTTTCCAAACGCATCATATGCCTCTGGTACAAGGCAAAGCCCTGGGTTCGGAATATTTGTCAAAGCTGCTTTTAACAAACGACAGCACGTTGTGGATAGCGCATAGAAACGGGATAGCCAGGTTTAACCTGCATCGGAAAACATTTGAACTCATTCCGGTAGCCAACCTTGCAGCCGGGGCATCTCTCAATTTTATTTATGCATTTAAAGATTCTAAAAACAAACCGGTTTTTATTTGCAACGAACTGGGCCCACTTCATTTTAACGAAAAGAGTGGGCAGGTTGAACCGCTTTCAGGTCCCGCTGAGGCAGCCGGAGCGTTTATATTTAAAATAAGTGAAACGGCCGACGGAAAACACTACCTGTTATATACCCGTAACGGATTATTACTGTATAATATAGCAGCAGGAAACATTGTTCGCGATCACTTATTACCCGCTTCTTACACCTGGATCAGCAGCAAAGAACTCAAAGGTTCGGTTACAGATTACGCGGAGATACATGGCAAAAAGTATATTTCTGTAAAGGACAATAAAGACGCGTACTATCAAATCCTTGAATTTGATCCACTTAAAAACAGCTTTCGTCCTCTTCCTTTAAATTCCTCAAAAGGTCGTTTGTTTTTTACCGATAGCCAGGGAAGGCTTTGGATTTATGGTTTCGGGGATCAGCCCGCCATATACGATCCCGCCTCGCAGAAGCTTTTTATGCTGCCTGTTAAACCAAACTGTTCAGAGAAGGATTTTAGTTTGTGTTATAACATTTCCGAAGATCACGAGGGAAATATCTGGATGTGTACAAATGCGGGAATTTTTACCTACAACCTCCATCAAAACTCAGTCAAACTTCTTTCCGAAAAAGTTCCCACAACTATTTTCAGCGATATCTCTCAGGTCGGTGCTCACGAAATATGGTTTGGAACCTTGTCCAATGGAATTTATAAATACAATACGTCTTTGGATGTTTTTGAGAACATCAATTTCCTGCCACTCTCTAACGACGCTGCCTACAACGATATCTGGCAAATACATAAATCCGCCGGCGACAGAAACATATGGGTCATTCATGCCAATGCCAGGATAAGCAGGTTTGATCCTCTGAAAAAGAAATTTTTCTTTTATAAAGAGGCAGCCTTTGAGGGCGACTTTCTTTCGATTTGTGACGATGATCGTGGAAATATATTCGTAGCAACACAGGAAGGTGTATTGTTTCAATACAATGCTTCGAGGGATCGTTTCGATTCGCTTTTGGTCTTAACGAATGTTACCACTATAAAAGAAAACCTGGAAGTAAATGATATTGTGAGTATTTCTGAAAATGAACTTCTTGTTGCCACAAGCGGGCAGGGGCTGATAAAAATAAACATCGAAAACGGCTCTTACAAAATTTATCAATTTGAACCGGGCGACAATACAGCTCCACGAAGCAACAGTATCAACGTTCTGAAAAAATTTGACAATGAAACTGTTTTTGCAGGAACAACAAATGGCATTGTGGCATACAATATTCAAACTGGAAATATTGAAAGTTTTAGTTACGACGAACGCTTTAACCTGGGAAACGTTTTTCAGATCACAAAAGATAAAAACAACAATCTTGTTTTCACCGGAACCAGTAAAATGTACCTATTGAACTGGAAGACCAAGGATATTACGGACCTTGGACAAAGGTCGAGCATTACCGACAACAACCTTACCGAAGTTTACTATAGCAAAAACCTGGATAAACTCTATGTGCTTTCGGAAGAATCTATATATGAAGTAACACTTAAAAATCATGAAGCGAAGCCTGAGATAAAACCTGTAATTTATAGTCTCGACAGTTATGGTAAGATTTTTTATACCAGGAACGGGGACGATATTTTTCTGAAGTCTCTAAACAACTCATTTCGCCTGAATTTCGGCTCTTCTACCTTTAAATTTCATGACGACCTTGAATATTATTATAGTATGGATAATGAAGACTGGCAAAGAACCGAAGGTCCATACATTACCTTTAGCAAATTATCGGGAGGCGACCATACCTTCAGGCTTAAGGTTGTTTATACAGGGAACCGGAAAGTTCATGCCGAAACATTCCTGAACATACATATCGAAAAAAAGTTCCACGAGACCCTCTGGTTCTATCTTCTTATTTTCTTCGCTTTATTTGGGGCTATTTATGTTTTCTACAGGATCCGTTTAAATAAAATTCTGGCCATTGAAAAAGTAAGGTTTCAGTTGTCGCGGGATTTACACGACGACATGGGCTCCACCTTAAGTACCATTAATATTCTCAGTTCCATCGCTGCGACAAAACTCAGGGAGAATCCTTCCATGGCAGACCAGTACATACAGAGGATCTCTCAAAATAGCCAGCAGATGATGGAGAGCATGGATGATATTGTGTGGAGTATTAATCCTGCCAACGACAGTATGAAAAAGGTAACATACCGGATGCGTGAATTTGCATCTGGCATACTGGAACCAAAAGCAATTCAGTTAAACTTCGAGATCGACGCAAAAATCCAGGATCTTAAAATCAACATGGCACATCGTCGCGATTTTTTTCTCATCTTCAAAGAGGCAATTAACAATGCGGTTAAGTATTCTGAATGCACCAGGGTGCGCGTGAAATTCTATACCGATGCTGATAAACTTGTGTTACTGATTCACGACAATGGAAAAGGATTCAGGCCCGAGCAGGTCTCCGATGGCAATGGTTTGGTAAACATGCGAAAGAGGGCCGCTTCCATTAATGCGTTCTTTCACCTCGAATCTACCCCTGGGGAAGGAACCAGGATTGAAATAAAACTGGAACTAAAAAAACTATGATCAAAATTTCTATATACGAAGACAATAAACAGTTGCGGGATAGTCTCGCTCTGTTAGTGGAAAGCTCGGGTGAGTTTAAATTGCAGGAGGCCTTGGGAAATTGTGTAAACGTTATTGCGGACTATAAACGTAACCGTCCGGATGTGATTTTAATGGATATCGATATGCCCGGCAAAACGGGCATTGAAGGTTTGATAGAGCTCCGATCAGCGGGCTTTGTGGATGTTAAGGTTCTAATGTTAACCGTTTTTGATGACAATGAAAATGTTTTTGAAGCGGTTAAGAACGGTGCGAATGGTTATCTGCTGAAAAAAACACCGCCCGCTTTATTGTTGGAATACATTAAAGAAGCCTACCAGGGCGGTGCACCAATGACCTCGAGTATTGCAACGCAGGTTTTAAAAATGTTCACGGAGGTTTACAAACAGAAAACCGACAATTTTAATTTAAGTGATCGCGAACGCGACGTTCTGAAATATCTCGTAAAAGGTTTTTCCTATAAAATGATTTCTGATGAATTGTTTATTTCAATAGATACGGTGAGGAGCCACATCAAAAAGATTTACGAAAAAATGCACGTTAATAGCAAGACGGAAGCCGTTGCTCTGGCTTTTAAGAACAACATTGCCTGAATCGGTTTAGGAGCTTTTCGGGCCTGGCACAAGGAATTCACACATTCATGTGATTGAGAAAGCGACTTGATCGCCGCAACTTTGTCAGAAAAAAAACATGAAAAATCCTATCCCTCTTTTTTGTATGCTTCTTACTATACTTTTTAGTAACAAGCATTATGCTCAGGTGAGCGCTTACTCTTTTACGCAAACCTTAAGTAACTATGGCTCGGCAAATAACGGCAGTTTGGTTGGCTCGCATTTTCAGGACGACGATGTAACCAATGTAAACCTTCCATTTAATTTTACTTACAACGGAAGCACATATTCAAACGTGAATGTGTGTAGCAACGGTTACCTGAGTTTCAATGGTCTTACGGGAACAGAGTACTACGCACTCTCCGATATGATAACAAGTGAAGTAATCGCTCCTTTTTCCCAGGATCTTTTTATGGGAACTGTGGTTCAGGGCGATTTGTCGAGCGGCAGCAATACAATTACCAATCTGTCCACCACAGTGGGGCTTTCGGTGGGCGATTCTCTCGGAAACTTTATGGGTGATTTTCCATTAACTCCTACCATTACTGCTATTATCGGAAACACAATCGTAGTAAACCTTAATGCTCTTAATACCTCAGTAGCGGCAGACATCTTCGTTATGAACGGAAGTCTTCGTCAGAATGTAACTGGTACAGCCCCAAATCGTGTATGCGAATTCGAATACCGCAACATGACTCGTTTTTCAATCTCCAACGAAGTGATCAATTTTAAAGTGAGATTATATGAAACAACTAACACAATCGAGTTCCTGTATGGTTTTATGTCCCCGAATATAAATGGCATTCCGAGTGAAGTGGGCCTGAAAGGCAGTTCCAGCAGCGATTTCAACTCGCGCGAGGTTACAAGTATCAATACCTGGTCTACTTCTACCGCAGCAACGTCAATTGGTCAGGTCTGCGATTTTTCAAACAGCACTTACCCTGTTAATGGTTTAAGTTATGTGTGGACACCGAGCGCTTGTGTCAGTCCAAACCTTGTACTGCCATTTTTGATTCCGAATATTTGTGCAGGAGAATCTGCAACACTTACCGTGTCCGGAGCTTCTACCTATAGTTGGAGCAACGGCTCTACAAGCGCTAGCATTGTTGTTTCCCCGAGCGTATCCACAACATATACTGTTACCGGTTTTAATGGCACCTGTGGCACATCTGCTCCTTTGACACAGCCGGTAAATGCTTTACCGAGCATTAACGTTACGAGTTCAGCACTTCAAATTTGTAATGGTCAATCTGCAACGTTAACTGCTAATGGCGCAAGCACCTATACCTGGGTTAACAGCGGCGCTTCGCAGAGTATTGCGGTGACACCAAGCACTACGACAAGCTATTCAGTAAAAGGTTCTGATGGCTTCTGCGAAAACATAGCCAGCATCACAATCACTGTAAATGCTGTGCCAAGTGTTAGCATTGCTCAAACAAAAACTTTAATTTGTAAAGGAAACAGTGCAACTCTCACCGCTAGCGGCGCTACCTCTTATACCTGGAGTAATGGTACAAACAATGCCAGCGCGGTTGTTTCTCCTACGGCTAACACCGTTTATACTGTAACAGGTGCTAACGGATCATGTGTAAGTAAAAAGACTGCAACACTAACCGTAAACAATTGTACAGGATTGGAAGATTTTGCGGCAGAAACGGGTTTAAACGTTTATCCAAATCCTTTTGGCGACGAATTGAATATTACTATTGATTCTGGTGCTGAGCTTTCGTATATACTGTCAGATGCACTTGGTAAAACAGTGTTCAGCGGAACAATAAACGCCAGTTCCAAACAAACCATTCAAACAAATGACCTGCAAGCGGGTTTATATATTCTGACACTTCACTCAGATAATAATACCATGTCGAAAAAGATCATCAAACGATAAGATCCGTAAACTTTGAACCTAAAGTCACGTTGGGAAACCGACGTGACTTTCGGCGTTCTGCAGCTCAGGCCTTTGTACTCTCCTCCTGATTTTTGTTATTTTTATGCCTACACACACAATACCCCCTTTCGCTATGCCTAAACAAGTAATATTACTCGTCTGCGTTTTTGTTTTTTTTGTCAACCAGGTTCCCGCGTTTGGGCAGGAACCCAAAAACCAAAGCATTAAAAAATTAGGAAGAGAATATGGCATTAACGACAACTATGTATCGGATATTGTTCAGGACAAAAGGGGCGTGTATTGGGCGAGTGGTTTAAATGGCTTAATAATGTTTGACGGAAAAAGAACCAAACGATTTAAACTTCCCTTTTATAAAGATAAAATCCTGCAATCAAACATACTCTCGACCTTATTTTTTGAAAACGACAGCACACTGTGGATTTCGAATACGCTTGGTGTTTGCCGTTTTAATGTTTACAGGCATACATTCAGTTCTATCCCTATTAATAAGGAATATCCATCACAGACAATAAATTTTTCAGTGATCGTAAAAGGCAAAAACGGTCAGGTTTGGTTGTCAACCAGGGAATTGGGTTTGATGGTTTACGATCCTAAAACAGGCTCTATTCAGAAGCCAGAGCTAACACTCCTTGCAGACCTGGCCAGGGTGCGTGAAATTCTTTTTCTGAAATCGGGTAAAATTCTTTTTTGTCACTACAAGGGCCTTCTGTTGTATGATCCGGTATTGAAAAAAGATGTCCCGCTAACGAGTGAGCCGGAATTATCACTCCTTTCGGATACTTCACTGGCGGGTACGTATAGTGCGCTATTGCAGCAAGAAAATAATGTTTATGCCTGTTTTCGCAAACCAGGCCGGTCCTCTTTTTCAGTTTTTTCAGGGAATAGTTTACAAAATCAAAAAAACATTCTGCCCCTCCGGTCCAGTTTTGGATTTAGGTTCTTTAAAGACTATAAAAACAATATTTGGATCTATAATGATGGTGTGTACCAGCTGGAAAGGTCGACAGGAAAGACCTATAATATCCTGACAGGAAAACAGGAAACCTTTTCGCAATGTTATTCTATCTATGAAGACTTTGCAAAGAATCTCTGGTTTTGCACAAACAATGGTCTTTATGTGCTGGAGTCGGAGCAGGTAATCCTCGAGAATAACAGCGAACAGGTTAAAGACGAATTCGTTTCTCATATTCATACAGATATAAATGTTTTTAACCAGGAGATCTGGTTAGGGACCTATGGTGATGGACTTGTAATTCTTGATTCCAATTTTCAGTTCAGGCAAAATATAGATTTGGGAAAGATTGCAAAAGATCCCGACTTCAATAATGTAGCGCTTCTGTACGCTGACCAAACCAAAACGAAATTGTGGATTGGCTGCATTCTCGGAAAACTGGCCCGATATGACCTGCTTAGCAAAGCCTTTAAGTTCTACAACGATACCATTTTTCATCAGCAACGTATTGGCGCAATTCAACAAAACATAAATGGTGAAATGTATATTGGTACAAATTCAGGCAGAATTGTGCGTTACGATGCAAAGGAGGATAAATTTATTTTAGTTTATAACGAACTGCTTCAAAAAAAAGATGCGATTGATTATATAAGTAACATTTGTTTTCGCGGCAAAGACACACTTTTTGCCTCTACGCTGTTTAACGGATTGTATCGTTTAACACTTAACGACAATAAAGTAAAGAGTTATAAGCTCGATCCCGATAAAAATAACACACTCAAAAGTAATGATCTCTATTGCATGACTGATCTGGGGGAACGGGGAATTTTCTTCGGATCGAGTAATGGTATATTACATTTTAATCCCTACACTGAAAAATTCGATTCTTATACGCCATCCGAGGGAGCGCCCTTTGCCGAACTTTATTCTATATGCGCTTACGAAAACAACGAGCTACTCTGTACAACCAGCGATGGTCTCTATGCCATCGATTTTGAAAAAAGAAACGCCAGGAAGATAGGCGCCAATAGCCCCATCGAGCAAATTAACTTTAGCAAGGCTTTTTATCTTTCTGAAAAGAAAAAGATCTTACTTGGCACCGACGATTTTTTCTATACCCTCTATTACCAGAAAAGACCCTTCACCTACATTGGTAAGACCTCCATCTTCGAATTAAAAACAACCGATACTAGTTATTTCTTTTCCGATGAATTACCCGGGAAAATAAAATTAAAGAGAAATCAAAATTCTTTTACATTGTTTTTCGGAAGTGCTGGCTATAAACACGCCGAAGATCTGGAGTTTTATTACCAGGTAGAAGAATTGTCAGATGCCTGGACCTACCTGGGCAACCTTAACGAAATCGCTCTGAATAATCTGAAGGGTGGTACTTACACAATACGCCTAAAGTCGGTAAACAAAGAGACAAAATTGCAGGTAGAAGAGCTTGTTTTACCCGTTATCATTGCAAAAGCTTATTACGAAACGGCCTGGTTTTATATATTAATATCACTGGTCATTTTAGGAATTCTTTACCTGGTTTACAGGATCAGGCTCAACAAACTGCTGGCCATAGAAAAGGTAAGATTAAAATTGTCGGGCGATTTACACGACGACATAGGCTCTACACTCAGCACGATAAATATTTTAAGCAAT
>JAEUTM010000393.1 GCA_016788025.1 Bacteroidia bacterium | reverse complement strand
AGATCCAGACTGATAAGGTTTTCCTTTGTTTTGTATTCACGCAATTGAAATTTTCGTGCTGCTCCGAAACTTACAGAAATAATTACCGGATGTCGTCCAAGTTCTTTTTCATTGTCGCGATGCCAGCCCATGCTATCGTTTCCGTCACGGTATAAATTAAGTAGGGCGCTGTTGCAGGATATTTTGAAAAAATTCTCGATTCTTTTTTTAATCAGCAGCAACGGTTCGTTCCAGTCAAAGCCCTTCATGGTAATGCCAGAATAACTGTAGGAAATGCCTTTATCGGCATACCAGGCCGTTAAACGGGGTTGCATTATTTCTTTACCAAAGATTCGGATAGGTTCCTGCTTCCACGGAACCTTGTGCATGAGTTCCTTAAACAATTTAGCACTCTCGTTGGGATTAAAAAATCCGGGATATAAAAATACTTTTCCCTCGTGAGGAAGAATATTGACCGGATGATTGTAGTTTGTTTTTGGCATATGTTTTATGGAGCAAGATGCAAGACAGGTTGAGCAGTTTAACTTGCTTCTTGGCTCTTGCTTCTTGCATCTCTTTCAGAAGCTTCCCAACCAATCAACATTTTTTTTCGGGTGCTTCCCCAGCGGTATTCACCATAATTACCGTTTGATTGCACAACACGATGGCATGGAATGATAAAAGCAACGGGATTATCTCCTATGGCAGTGCCAACGGCCCGCGATGCCTTTGCATTTCCGATTTTTCCAGCTATAGAGCCATAAGTGTCAAGCTCTGCAAAAGGAATATTCAGCAAGGCTTGCCAGACTTTAATCTGAAAATCTGTCCCTTTTAAGTGCAATTTGATTTCCGCTGGTGTTCCCCGGTTTTTTGAAAAGATCTGAAGAGCTTTTTGTTGCATGTTGTTTGTGCCGGGCACATAGTTTGCATATGGTAATTCTTGTTGGAGTTCCTTTAAAGCCTTGTCAGTATCCTCTTCAAATACCAGTCTGCAAATACCCTTGTCTGTTGAGGCAATGAAAAGTGTCCCAAACATCGATTCCTCACTGTGGTATTGTATCCTCAAACCGCTGCCTTCATTCTTATATTCTCCCGGTGTCATTCCTTCAATATTTACAAAGAGGTCGTGCAATCTCCCTGTGCCGGAAAGTCCTGTTTTATATGCAGCATCAAAAAGAGTAGCGCCTTCTTTTTTTAAAAGGCTTTTAGAATATTCGAGACTTGTAAACTGGAGGAATTTTTTCGGACTAATACCAGCCCATTCACTGAAAAGTCTCTGGAAATGGAATGGACTAAGCCCCAAATCACCCGCTATTTTATCAAGATCTGGTTGTTCCTTAAAATTGTTGCGAATGTATTCAATGGCCTCCGCGATCCTCTTATAATTATGATACTGTTCGTTCATCTGAATGTAAAGATAAGACCATCAAAAATGAATTAAAACCCGAAACTTGCTAAAAAAGATAATAGAAACGCCTTAATACCGTTATAATTAATATATGATTTATTATTTACCTTTTAAACCTTCCGGCCAAAACACTGTCATAGTAATTAACTTATTACCTAACTTTGTTATACTGTGACTCTCCGAGGCCTCATACTTTTTATCACATGCTTTAATTTTCTGAACGTTCAATCTCAGAACTTCTCGATTAGCGGAACTCTTAAAGACGTAACCAATGGAGAAACCGTAATTGGAGCGACCATTTTTTTAAAAGGATCGAACAAAGCAACATTTAGTAATAATTATGGTTTTTATTCGCTTAGTGCTCCGGCTGGCAAAGATACGCTGGTGCTTT
>JAEUTM010000562.1 GCA_016788025.1 Bacteroidia bacterium | reverse complement strand
TATTCGCCGGCGGCCATGGACAATGCGCCCGCAACTAATCCAGCTACTGTAGCCAGAATAATGGGTTCACGGGTACTGCTTGCAGCGGCAATCCCAATAGAAAGGCTGGAAATGGAGATGATTCCATCGTTAGCGCCCAATACAGCGGCACGGAGCCAGTTGCTGCGGTGGATATAATGACTGTCTAAATAGTTTTCTATTGTGAGTGGTTTTCCGGCTTTTTCCATGGTTCTGAAATTCTACTTATAAAGATAGCAGAATTAAATATTTAGAATTAAAAATTGAGGGTTAAGAATTGTTTTGAGAACAGATTCCTCGGCCGCTGAATCATTGTTAAGAAGCCTCTGATCCGAGGTGTCGGATGACGGTTCGTTGTATCACGAGAACGGATTCTTCGGACCATCAAACACGACTAAGAAGCCCTCTGAATGACCGGCAATAGAGAACCGGCATTCAGAGCTGCATATGCGAGTGATTAAAAGCAGTGAGGAATCTCAAGAGCTTGGCCAACCGCGAGAGCAGATTCCTTCTGTCCTAAACTTTTATTGCCGTAATACTGAAACCTGGTTCGCTTATGCTTAAAGAAACAATTTTCTCCTTCTCAGATTGAAAACGAATGTTTACCGATGGCGCGCCATTGTAAGTAAATTCATCCTGACCTATCCTGAGTAAGGCGCCGCCCGATTTTCCCAATGTGCCGAACGAAAGGTTTTTTCTCATGTTTAATGTCACACTGAAACCTTCTTCTTTCCCATCACCATATTTATAATCGCCGAGGTATTTTTGTTTTTCAGGAGCGGAAAGGGGCAGATAGGTCAATCCATCTGCGCCGCCTTTTTCAAGGAGAAAATCCAGAAGTTTTTTACATCCTTCTTTGTCCGTGCCATCGCTTTCTAGTCCTGTTCTTACATGCTGTAACAAACTTAAACCATGCGGACCCATGCTTTTTTCAATTCCAGGTGAATAGGATATAAGCGTTTTCACAGCCTCGAAACGACCCAGTATAGCTTGTGTAAAGATGGTAGGCACCGCTCCTTTCGAAATGAGGTAGTCTACAATGTCTTTGCGTCCCACATGTGTTGCGGCATCCATGGCAGATTCCCAATCGCCGAAGCCCCAATCCCAGCTTGCGCGTGACAGTTCGGGCCGGGGATCCACCAGGGCTTTTAGTTTTTCGAGGTTAAAATGCGAGAGTCCCACTACTTCAACCGCCACGTCGAGTTTAATGGCGGGATAACGCTCGGGTGGCTGGTTAGAAGGAAGAGCTGAGAAATGGTTGATCTGTTTAATGGCGCTGGCGTGGTTCGCAATGGCCAGGCTCAGAAGCCCGAATGCAGAACTCTTCACCAGCATTCTACGGGTCATTGTTTCGTTCATGACTAAAATGCTAATGTGGTTAATAAAAAGAGTTCAGGGCTTTTAACGAAGATACGAATTAAGCGCCAATAATAGGAACAGTGTTTTGTTATGTATTAAACCGGCACAGTTTTACCGAGGCGCCTGAGGAGGGTGACATGCGATCCAAGAGCTTTCGCCAGGGTTTCATTTTCGAGGTACGGAATTCCAAATTCTTCCGCAGTTTGTTTTACGATGGGTGCAATGGCCGGGTAGTGTACGTGGCAAATATCGGGGAACAGATGATGTTCTACCTGGAAATTTAAACCGCCCACATACCAGGAAATGATCCTGTTATGCCTTGAAAAATTAACCGTGGTGTTTAACTGGTGAATTGCCCAGCTGTTCTCTATAGTTCCACTCTGGTCGGGCATGGGATGGCTGGCGTGTTCTACAGTATGTGCCAATTGGAAAACAACGGTAAGAATAATACCTGCAATAAAATGCATCAGGAGGAATCCGGGAATATATTCTGAGGCTGGGTGATTCAAAATAAAAATAGGAATAACTAAAAAAACAAAGAGATAACAAATTTTAGCAGCAATGATCCTGAGCAGTATAAATGCGTTCTGTTTTTTATTATTGTTATTTACACCTCGTTGCTGGTACTTAATAAACTGAACAAAATCTTTTACAAGCACCCAGAAGAGCGTGAGTACCCCATAAAAGAAAAAAGCGTAAACAAACTGGAACCTGTGAAACCATTTTACTTTTTTGTGCGGTGAAAAACGAAAGATGAGTTTGTTTTCAATGTCATCGTCGTGATCGGTGATGTTGGTATAGGTATGATGAAGGACGTTGTGCTGAAGTTTCCAGTTGAATACAGAGCCGCCCAGGAGATTAAGGGTGTAGCTCATAAAATAATTCACTTTTGTATTCCGGGAATAAGACCCATGATTTGCATCATGCATAACACTCATGCCCACACCTGCAACCGAGAATCCCATCAAAGTCCAGAGAGCCATGCTTATTGGAAACGGCAGATTCATAAACAGGATGCAAAAAAAAGGTATAATGTAGGCGCTGAGCAGAACAAGTGTTTTAACGAGCATTTGCCGGTTGTAATTCCTCGAAATTTTTGAGCTCTTAAAATATTCGTCAACTCTTTTCCGGAGGGTTCCTGAAAATAAGGCCTTTTCTTTTTGTTTTTCAATAAAACGTATTTTTTGCATGCATTTTGGTTTTGAATTAGGGGGATTTATCCCAGGAATGATGATAGATTTTTACTTCGGGTGTTGTTTTTTAATTTTCTGACTGCTTTTTCTTTGATCTGCCTTACCCTTTCGCGTGTAAGATAAAGCTGTTCTCCGATCTCTTGCAGTGAAATGGCAGGAGTTCCGTTAAGACCATAAAAATGAATAACGATGTCTTTTTCTCTGTCTGACAGCGTTGACAAAGCGCGGTTAATTTCGATCTGCAGGGAATTGAGCATAAGACTGTGATCGGGTTTCTCATTTTCAGGATCTGAGATCACGTCCATAATAGTCATGTCTTCGTGGGAGGAGAAATGTGCGTCGGTGGAAATTACCCAGCCTGAGGATTGCTGTGTAAGAGCTATTTCTTTTTCGTCGATGCTCAGGTAGTCTGCGAGTTCGGCGCTGCTTGGCAGCCTCTCCATTTTCTGCTCCAGTACGTCCTGGGCCTTACGGATCTTATTTAACACACCTATTTTATTTAGCGGCAGCCTTATCACTCTCGCCTGATCGGAAATGGCCTGCATGATGCCCTGTCGGATCCACCACACGGCGTAGGATATAAATTTAAATCCCCGGGTTTCATCAAATTTTTTAGCTGCTTTCATTAAACCCATGTTGCCTTCGTTGATAAGATCCTGCAAACTCAGTCCTTGGTGCTGGTATTGTTTTGCTACCGAAACCACAAAACGCAGATTGGCGGAAACGAGTTTCTCAAGAGCATTTGCACTTCCCGATCTTATTTCAGCGGCTAACTGAGCCTCTTCTTCTACAGTAATTAGTGGTAGTTTGGAGATGTCAAACAGATATTTATCTAACGAAGCGGCACTGCGGTTCGTAATAGACTTTGTGATTTTCAGCTGTCTCATATTACAGTGAGATCAGGATGTTTAAGGTCAGGAGAGCAGGTTTGAAATGGTTTAATGTCATTGTTTTTTAAGTGTTAAAGGAAGCTGCCCTTCGTATGGCCGCGACGTTATTTACCTCTTAAAATTGTAAATGTAAATTGAATGACAGTAAAGAAGAAAGACATTCAGAGTGTGATACAACCCTTTAAAGATTTTACAATATAA
>JAEUTM010000496.1 GCA_016788025.1 Bacteroidia bacterium | reverse complement strand
GATTTTACCCAATCCTGTTGTAACTCCTGGACGGGCATTGCTTCCACCAGCAACGGGAGGGGTTTGCATACAGGATGAATTACTGGTGCCATTTATGTAAGTAATATCACATAAAGCCGGGTTGTTAAGACTACATAAATTAAAAGGAGTGTAATTAACAGTAATCGTCTGTTGACTAAGGGTAATTTGGTTTATTGAAATAATGTTAGTTTGGGTTTCATTGCAGCCGTTTACGCCATTAAAGTATGACTTAACAATATCGTTTTGATTAGGGGTGCTGGCATTAGTACCGAATACTTGTATACCGTCACTCATTCCACCGCCTGTTTCAAAAACGGTAACATCAGCGTACGTATCGCGCAAACCTAAGGCATACAAACCACTGTAGTGAAACTCCGTAGGAACACCTGCCGGAAATGAAGCTATATCACCATTATCATCCAATTTGTATACTACTAAATTATCGTCGAGATATGGGGTGTTGTTGGTCACATCATAGTTATAATCTGCCCTTGCTACACAATAGAGTTCGAAAGGGGAGGGAGGTAAAAAATTTGGATTTTTACGTTCGTTAATGCGACAAATACTTCTGAACGTTGCTGTGGCATTTGGTAAAATAAGACTGTTCCATACCTGTGACCCGATAGGGGTTAATCTGGTCACCATCTGGTAAGCTCCTCCTACATCATCGTTCACACTGCCTCCTATTGCATACGACTGGGCACCGCTGGAAGTAAGAGAAATCAACCCTTCAACCGAAGTAAACGAATTTTCAAGTGAATTGTAGTCATATGTGGTTGGAAAATACATATTACCAATGCCACTGTTTGGATTTATCCCGGCCCAAAAACCATCAACTCCTGTAGTAGAATTGGGATCATCATATGAACCTACCACAACAACCTGGAAAGGAACGGCACTGGTATTATACTTTGATTCCGCAAGGTCGCGCGCTTCTATTGTTCCTACAGTGGGCTTATAGGTTGTGCCCCATAACTGGTTGCCCGTGGCTCCGTTAATCATCATTACGTGAAAAACATTACCGTCGTTTGCTAAAATGTAAAAAAAGCCCGGGGCCTTGTTAGATTCTTTTATCACAGGCTTAAATTCATTTACGCTGGGATTCATCTTTTGCCAGCTGCAGGTTATTAACCTGGTTCCTGTTGCAGCATCGATAGTAGCGAAAAATATTCCATCTTCGGTTTCACCTACCATGGCATATTCTGATGGAGCATTTTGGGGATTTGAATTTTCCACTATACACACTCCTACACAACTATGCAGACCGCTAGGTTTAACGCAAGAACCTGATATTTGATACTCAAAGGACGTACTCGTTCCGTTTGTATGATGTACCGCATCAATGGCGAAGTCGAGGTTGGTGGAAATAAACTGTCGTGTTGGTCTGTAGCTACCCATAACAAAGCTGTTTGCTCCGGAAGCTACATTGGCGGCGACGTTTGCCGAAGAGTGAATAACAGAATCATGCTGGTAACTGATTTGTCCGTACCATTGCGCTTTGCCTGTGTAGGGGATAGTAACACCAAGTACAAGTCCCCAAAAGATTAGTTTTTTCATAGGATTATGTTTTTTGATTTATAAAACGTATTTATTTTTTGCGCCGATCATGCCTTGTAAAATTTTAATGCGTTTTCCGGGCTGGATATTTTTCATGATTTTTTTTATTTCAGGTAGGGGCTAAATTAGAGTACGCAAACTTTTTTTTACCTGACTGATTTCAGTTAAAAGAAGCGGTTCATCAATGCCTTTTAACTGGTCTAAATCAGGAATAAACGGATTTAGATAGAAAAACAGACGAATAAGCTTTTCGCCCTAAAACGATTTTTAGGTATCTAAACAAATTATTTTTATCGGTGATCAAACGGCCTTAGATTTAATCTAAACGTTAAATCCCACGATTATCAAGAGATTTGAGGGTATTCCCTCAAAAATAGTTTCTTGCCGGAGAGCCAGATTTTGTTTTTTATCGATTCAATCATCAGATTTCCTCATAAAATCTATTATGATTCTATACGGCTTATTTGATGGATTGAAAAACTATGTGATCATTGGTACATGCTTCTTGCCTTTTAATTCTATAAAGGTGGTTTTAGGTCGGAAAGCTTTGAGAGTGTTCCGGAATTTCAAACTGAAAATTTTAATCGCCGGATATGTTCTGCCACCTGTATGCAACACAATTCGAAAAAAAAAGAAAACAATACAAATAAGGAGGAGAAGAAAGATACCCGTTGAACCTGGCGGGAAACATTTTCATACAATTGTTTCTACCGAATAGGTGCCAGGCATCTGATGCTCGCGATTGGGAAGTAGCCTGAATTTTCTACCTATTATCTCTACAAACTGTCTAAAAAGCGAATTTTTACTATATTTATAAATTAAAATTTAACAGAAATGCTACGCTACATTCCCCCGGTGGCTGCGACTTTTTTTCTGATCTGTATTTGTTTCACCACTGTTTATTCGCAGACGGGACCGAATTCCCCTCAAACCCGTGCAAATGACGCTTCAATTGGTAGCAATGCCTGGTCAAACCCCAACCAGATCATTAACAGCAACAATGGATATGCAACGGTTTCAACAAAAGGAATCACAAATTACATCTCTGGAACAAATTTCAACTTTGCCATTTCTGTGCCTTCTGCCATAAACGGAATTGTATTAGAAGTTGAAAGAAGTACCTCTTCACCTACGGCTGTTGCGGTTCTGAACAACTGGACGACCAGCATGACCAGAACAATTTCTCCTGGAACCAGCAGATGTTTGATCGCCGCTGTACTTATGGAAAATGGTTCTGGTCCCCGGGACGTCACTGCGATGACTTACGGCGGACAGAGCCTTACACAAATTACGGAATCATTTGTTGGAGCCAGTAACGGATTTTGTGGCAAGATAGAATACTGGCGCCTTATGGAAAGTGGTATTGCAGCTGCAACAAACAGTTCTTTCGTTCTCACTTTTGCCACTTCCACACTTACGGAGAATTGGGAGGCTCTTTCCAGTGCGGTTTATCAATACGTTGATCAGGTCATTCCTGTTTCAAGCATTTCAAACTTTACCTCTAATTCGGCAACCAATCCTATTACCTTGAGTCCCGCACTTGCAACCCAAAGTGGCGGAATGAGTATATCAGGTGCTTTTTGCGGGAATAATACCACCCCGGCTGCAAGCATCGGGGGAACCAACACCTACCTCATTAATTCCGGCTTTACCGAAGTAATAGACACCTATAGTGCAAATACCGGCTTTTCAACTTCCGGAGGATGTTTTCAAATTGCCCATAAGGCATCCACTGCAATCGCTACAGAAGCACCGACTTATACATTCGCGGGCACGGCCAACAGGCAACTTGCCTCGGCAATCCATTTACAAAGTTTAAGAGAGGCAGATAATTCTGTGCGCCTGATAAAAGGTGGCGCAATTACCGGAAGTGATTTTGCGCAGACAACTGCGGCGTGGCCCACCACAGACACATATACTACGTATGGAGGTCCAACAAATCTATGGGGCACTACCTGGACGGATTCCGATATTAACTCTACTACATTTGGAGCGGTTTTAAGTGCAAGCGTTCAGAATGGCACGGCGCAGGTGGATCACATGCGGATTACAATTTATTCCCAGAGCACCCTGCCCATTGAGCTTATGGATTTTTATGGTGAGAACAAAGACGGCATAAACTACATTTACTGGCAGACAATCACCGAAAAGAACAACAAAGTTTTTGAGCTGGAAAGAAGCACCAACGGTACTGACTTTTTACGCCTCGGCAACGTGAACGGAAAGGGAAATTCTCAGGTAGTTAAAAGTTACGAATTTGTCGATAAAAATCCACCGCAGGGGCTTAGTTATTATCGTTTAAAACAAGTCGACTTCGATGGAAGTTTCAAATATCATAAAATAATTGTCCTCAGGCGCTCGGACAATTCGGAAGATCTGATTGTTTACCCGAATCCTTCCTGCGAGGGTATTTACAATATAAGAACGAATGTAATTGCAGAAAGTGGGGTCAATATTTACGACGTAAACCTAAAGCTGGTAAAACAATGTGATCTCATTTCTGAGGATTATACGTTAACGTTAAACGAACTTGCAGAAGGCGATTATTTTTTGATTTATACAGTGGGAGATAAGCAAAAAATTAAAAGACTAAGCAAAAACTGTCGCAGTAATTAGTCAGCTACACGTTATTTAAAATCCCTTTTTTCCGTCCAAAACCGATATGGTAGTTTAGCATCTTCGCCGGCATAGTCAATGCCAATACGCGGACCAACAAGAATATCACTTTCTTTTATATTAACCTTATCATCCTGCAACCATAGCTCATTTCCTGTTAAAGAAATATTATTGTGTAAGAGATCTATCCCCAGGGCCTGTGATACTTTTCCCGGACCAACACAAAAATTTGGCGAAAATTTCAAGCCCCTCCTTTTTTCAATTTCTTTAATTCCTTTTGTTGGGTAAATAGCACGGACAAGAACGGCATGAGGTTCGTCTTTAATATTGGTAACAATATTAAACAAACGATGAATGCCATAACACAGGTACACATAACTCACTCCTCCCTTGTTATACATTGTTTCCGTTCTATGTGTTCTCCTGCCTCCATAGGCATGTGAAGCCTTGTCAACAACACCAGCGTATGCTTCTGTTTCTGTAATAATACCGCAGGTAAGTTTGTTGTTGATGCGTGTACAAAGTGTCTTACCAATAAGATCCTTAGCAAGAAACACTACATCCGGATTTAAATAATAGGAAGCTTTCAGCATAGGCAGCGGCTGTTTCAATCCTATACGAAGATATGAAACCTCGTTTACCAATGTGAATTAAATAATCCTAAATCCATTGGCAAAGCTTTTGCAGGAGTAAGACAGGTAGCTGATTTTAGTATGACAAACGTTCAAAAGATATCACCACATCTGTGGTTTGCGAAGGATGCCGACAAGGCAGTTGAATTTTATACTTCGATTTTCAAAAAATCAAAAGTAA
>JAEUTM010000457.1 GCA_016788025.1 Bacteroidia bacterium | reverse complement strand
TAAAGAAAGGAGATGTTGTTTTAGATGTTCAAAGGGAAGTAAGTCCATATGACAAGGATATTGTTCAATCGGAAATATTGGGAGCAATTGATAAATTAGTTTTTAGGTATAACCGCCGAATCGAACTTAAGGGGCAATTATGACGTTTCTGGCCGAATAATTTTATAAGAAATATGTGAATTTCCCCACTCTGTTTCCCCACTTTGGACGAAAAGTCGGATTGGACAAAAATTCAAAAACCCCTGATAGCAAGGCTTTCAGGGGTTTTTCTTTAAGCGGACTGGACGGGACTCGAACCCGCGACCTCCGCCGTGACAGGGCGGCATTCTAACCAGCTGAACTACCAATCCGTTCTCCGATAATTAAATCGGGAGTGCAAATGTAATCGTTTTATTTCAACAAAGAAACCGTTTGTTTCTCTTTTGGCTTTTCCTTGCAGATTTACAACCTGCGCGGTCTCGCTTTGCTCCCCCTCCTGGGCTTCCCTCGATTCGCTTTCGCTCACTCGGGATAAACTTCTCACCCACTCGGTTTCGCTTCGCTCCCCCTCCTGGGCTCGAACCAGGGACCCCATGATTAACAGTCATGTGCTCTAACCAGCTGAGCTAAGGAGGAATTTAATCTGGTTTATCCTTTTCAGAATTTTACTAGCCTGAGCTGGTAATTTTCCGATTAGGGCTGCAAAACTACAGTACTTTTTCGAATAAAACAATATCTTTACGAAAATTTTTAGAAAAATACATGAGCTTAGTTGTTGTAGGTACCGTGGCCTTTGATGCCATAGAAACTCCCTTCGGAAAAACAGACAAAATTGTTGGAGGCGCCGCTTCCTATATCGCCCTTGCTGCCTCTTATTTTAATCGCAATATTCACCTCGTTTCAGTGATTGGTGACGATTTTCCTACCGATTTCCTGAACCTCCTGAAGAAAGAAGGCGTGAATCTTGACGGACTCGAGATAAAAAAAGGAGAAAAATCTTTTTTCTGGGCCGGTAAATACCATAATGATCTAAACTCCCGCGATACATTGGTGACTGAACTTAATGTTCTTGCAGATTTTAAACCAGTAGTGCCGGAAGATGCCAGAGAGGCCGACTTCCTGATGCTAGGAAATCTAGCACCTGCTGTTCAACTGAGCGTTATTGATCAGATGAAAAGACGTCCGAAACTAATTGTACTGGATACCATGAACTTCTGGATGGATATTGCCATGGACGAACTGAAAAAAGTAATTGCAAAAGTAGATGTATTAACCATTAATGACTCTGAAGCGCGCCAACTTTCGGGTGAATATTCGCTGGTAAGAGCTGCACAAAAAATCTTAAAAATGGGCCCAAAAGCCTTAATTATCAAGAAAGGTGAACACGGTGCTTTGCTATTCAATGAAGAAGAAGTATTCTTTGCTCCCGCCCTTCCTTTGGAAGAGGTTTACGATCCTACAGGTGCAGGTGACAGTTTTGCGGGAGGGTTTATCGGCTACCTATCTAAAACCGAAGACATTAGCTTCGAAAACATGAAACGAGCCATTATTTTCGGTAGTGCCATGGCCAGTTTTACTGTAGAACGATTTGGTACCGAACGTTTAATCGGTCTGTCTCAAAATCAGGTTGACGAGCGGATCCAGGAGTTTATCGACCTGGTGCAGTTCGATATTATCCTGGCTTGATCTTTCTGATTTAAAACATACTATTTTTAGTATCTTCACGTTAAACAAAACGGTGCTTCTTAGGCGTATTATATTCTTTTCCCCGGTTTTATTAACGGTTCTTTTTTCCTGCAGCACGAAAAAAAATGCGCTGCCAAACAGGGTATATCATAATATTACCGCCCGGTACAATGGATACTATTACTCCAACGAAAGTATTGACGATGGAGAATTTAAGATAGACAAGTCTAACAAGGATAATTTCGAAAAAATCCTGCCGGTATATGTTTATCCAACCCAGGACAAGGTTAAATCAACATTCCCTGAATTCGACAAGGCCATCAAAAAATCTTCGATGTGCATACAGAAACATGCCATTAAGGATAAAAAGGGCAACGAAATACCTACCGCCGGCAAATGGATTGATAATAACTGGATCAATATTGGTAAATCGCAGTTTTACAAGCGTGAGTTTTTTAGTGCCATCGAAACTTTCGAATACGTAATCCGCAATTATAACAAGTCTGAAGATAAATTCACGGCCATGGTTTGGCTTATAAAAGCCTACAACGAAATCGGATCTGTAAGCAATGCTGAACCAATCTTAAGTCTCTTAAAAAATGAGCGTAAACTTCCACGGAAAATAAAAAATGAGTTACCTGTTTTGTGGGCAGACTATTATGTGAGAAGAGGTCAATACACGGAGGCAACCGCTAAACTTATGGAGGCCACGCGCAATTCGAAATTTCTGTTTGGCCTACCCAAGAAAAGAAGAGCTCGTTACTCCTTTATCATCGCACAGTTACTCGAAATAAACAAAGACAACAAACGCGCCATAGGATATTATAAAAAAACCATCTCCTTAAAGCCAAACTATGAAATGGTTTTTTATAGCAAAATTAAAATTGCACGTTTAATTGATGTTAAACGTACGAGTTCCGAAAAAACAAAAAAAGGTTTGCTTAAAATGAGCAGAGAGTTTAAGAACTCGGATTATTACGATGTGATATTTTATACCCTCGGTGAAATCGAAGAAAAAGAGAGGCATATCGATCAGGCTTTAATCTATTATAAAAAGTCGGTGCTTACAAGCGTTAATAATCCAAACCAAAAAGCGCTTTCTTATCTTAAACTTGGGGAAATTAATTTCGACCTTACCAATTATCAGCCTGCAGAAGCATATTACGACAGCACCATCGCAACACTTCCAAAAGATCACCCGGATTACAATTCCATCCTGGCGAGGAAAAAAACCCTTGAAACACTGGTGGGGCATATTAAGACCATTAGCCGCGAAGACTCCTTGCAACGCATAGCGAAAATGAGTGAAAAAGACAGAGATGCTTTTGCGGACAAACTCATTGCTAACTATATCAAAGAGCAAGATCGTATAAAAAAAGAAAAAGAAGCGGCTGCCTTAGCTGCACAAACCAATACAATGAATACCGGAGGGATGAATGCTCCTCCTCCGGGTTTCGGCGGAAACAGTGCCAACTGGTATTTTTACAATCCTTCAACTGTTGCCTTTGGTGTAAGCGACTTCCAAAGACGCTGGGGAAACAGAAAATTTGAGGATAACTGGAGACGATCTAATAAAGCAGTTGTATTAACGGATGAGGAAGAAGTAAAAAAAGACAGTTCGCTGGTAAAAAGAGACACTGGTTATGTTCCGGAAAAGACCAGGGAATTTTATCTCAAAAATCTCCCAATAAGCGACTCGGCTTTGAAAAAAAGCAATGCAAGAATGATAAAGGCCTATTACATGATGGGTAGCATTTATAAGGAAGATCTGAACGATACTAAAAAAACCATTGCCTCTTTTGAAGAACTTAATACCCGCTTCCCAAACAATAAGTACACCCTAAATACATATTACATTTTGTACCGCATCTACCTTGACGCAAAAAATACACCGAAGGCAGATTATTACAAAGAAAAAATCCTCAACGAATTTCCTGACAGTGAATTTGCAGCCTTAATAAAAAATCCTTCCTATGCTCAGGAACTAAGCGCGCAGAAAAGCGAAGTGGAGGCTTTTTACACCGAGGTTTATGAGGCCTATGCCGGATCTGAGTATTCAAAGTCATTCAGCAAATCAAACGAAGGGATAAAACAATTCGGCAAAAGCGACTATCTTCCAAAGTTTGAATTTATTAGGGCCATGAGTGTTGCCAAACTCAGGGGTACCGATTCCCTGGAACAAAACCTGAAACTGATTGTGGCAAAATATCCCAGCTCAGAAGTTGTTGGTATGTCAAATGATATTATCGCTGCCATACAAAAACAGAAGAAACCCATGGGTGGCGTTGATACCGCAAAAACCTTTCAAAATAATCAACCGGCCAGAACAGACACTTTTAACCTTAATCTTGAAACCACACATATGATCCTGGCCGTGGTTCCTGATGATGGCAAAATACCTGAAGCATTTAAAACAAACATTGGTTTTTTTAATACCATTTATTACAACGGAAAGACCTTTGAAGTGACGAGTACATTGTTTGGCGATAAAAAACAACTGGTGCTGGTTAAATCGTTCACTGACGCAAAAACCGCTATGTCATATTACGAAAATCTTTCGGCCGACACCGACGTATTTAAAGGTGATGTGAAACGCGAACTTGTAGAAATGTACCCGATCTCTGCAGACAATCTGCCTTACTTTTACAAAAGTAAAAATCTTAAAGGATACAAAGTTTTCTTCGAGGCCAACTACAAAAAACTGGGCGCGAAGAACTAAGCTTAACGAACGATCCATGGCGTTTATCGCCCAAATTTACCGCCTCATCTAATTAACTCAAAATCAACACAGTACTAAGGTTTTTTTTATTTAATTTAATCCGTAACTTTATACAGCTATGTTAGGAATGGGAGCATCAAAAAATCAGAGTATAGACGCCAGTTCGGTAAACCTCATAGGTAATGGCACTAAAATAACAGGAGACATAACTTCTGCAGGAGACGTCCGTATTGATGGGCATCTTATTGGCAACATTAGTATCTCAGGTAAGTTTGTACTTGGCCCTAGTGGTGTTATTGAAGGAAACATCAAGTGTGTTAACGGCGATATCAGCGGCGAAGTAAAAGGAATTGTAGATGTTTCTGAAACGCTTTCACTGAAAAGCACTGCAAAATTGAACGGTGACATTGTTACATCCAAGCTTATGATTGAGCCGGGCGCAATATTTACAGGAACATGTAATATGGGGGCCAAAGTAAAGAACATGGTTCAGCAGGATAAAGTGCAAGCGAATGCCCCAGCAAAAACAGCCTAATCCTTTTTTTAAATACGGAAATATGGCCATACAGATGGCCGTTGTTATTGGTTTGAGTGTTTGGGGCGGAAAAGAACTCGACGAACATTATCACACTAAAAAACCTTACTACACCATTGCGCTTAGCCTGATCGGAATTGGTGCTTCGTTGTACCTCACCTTAAAGGATCTTATTAATCCAAAAAAGTAAGATGTTTTTTAAAAACCTTTCGGCACTACTCCTTTCTGCTTGCTGTTCCGCTGGCATTTCTTTTTTATTGAATTTATCTCCGGGTCTGCATACCAGTGTTTGGTTTACAGGAATTCTCATCCTACTTCCCGGTTCTTTTGCGTTGAACCTTTTTTTTGGATTCCGCTCAAAAGATGAAAATTTTAGCCAGTTGTTACTTGGAGGCATCGTCATCAAAATGTTGATCGCTTTGATTTCAATTGTCGTTTATTCTTTATTGGACAGATCCCGTTTTTTTGCTTTTTCAATGCATTTTATTGCACAATATATTTTGTTTACAATCTTCGAAATAAGATATTTGCTTCACATCATCAAAACACGTCAACATGCAAAAATTGAATAGTTATATAGCTCTGACAGCAGCAACTTTATTTCTTGTTACTTCTGCTAATGCGCAGGAAAAAACCAACAAGAAAGGCAGTGAATACAAATTCACCGTGGTTAAAAATCTCGATGCTACGCCTGTTCAGAATCAAAACATGACAAGTACATGTTGGTCCTTTTCGTCTCTGTCTTTTTTTGAGAGCGAAATGATTCGCCTGGGTAAAGACAGAAACCTCAACCTGAGTGAAATGTTTGTGGTTAACAAAGTATATTCGTTAAAAGCGGACAACTACATAAGAATGCACGGCAAAACAAACTTTGGTGAAGGTGGCGGATTTCCCGATGCGATCAATGTTTTAAGAAACTACGGAATGGTTCCTGAAGAAATATACACAGGAAAAAAAGACACCACAGCACCCCATAACCATAAACTTCTCGAAAAAACACTGATGAATATTCTCGAGCCTGCAGCAGATGAAAAAACTCAGAAGATTGATTTTGAGTTTATGCACAACACGGTAAAGTCTGTTTGCGATGAGTATCTCGGAAAGGCGCCGGAGAAATTTACCTACAGAGGCAAAAGCTATACTCCTAAAACGTATGCTCAGGAGACGGGTTTAAATCCTGACGATTATGTATTTCTGACATCATTTACACACCATCCTTTTTACAGCTCATTTATTGTGGAAATACCAGACAATTGGAACTGGCAGGAAGCCTATAATTTACCCCTGGATGAATTTAAGGAAGTAATGTCGTCTGCGATTAACAACGGTTATACCATTGCCTGGGGAGCAGATGTAAGCGAAAAAGGATTCATGCGTGCAGATGGCCTTGCCATAGTGCCAGAAAAACCTTTTGAAAAAATGAGTGATGAAGAAAAGAGAAGTCTTTCGACTGTGCCTCAAAAACAGCTTGTAATCACTCAGGAAATGCGTCAAAAAGCTTTTGATAATTATGAAACCCAGGACGACCATGGCATGCATATTATTGGGATGTTACGCGATCAGAATAACACTCCTTACTACTACGTAAAAAACAGCTGGGGCAAAAATTCAAACGAATGCGATGGTTATTTCTTTGCAAGCGAAAGTTATGTGTTGTATAAAACAACCACCATTATGCTTCACAAAAAGGCCATACCTGCTGCCATTGCGCAGAAACTTGGTATAAAATAACCTTATTTGCTCGTTTAAGAGGATTCTCCACTAACTGGGAGGCCCGTTTGGCCCTTCAATTGCAAAATATTGCTAATACTACCCAACTATAACTCGCTTGAAAGCGTATATATTAATAACAATGCGCAGCTTGTCGACCATATTTTCCAGTGTTCTCAAAAAATTTAGCACAGTTTTTGCAAAACGTAAAAAGACTGCTCCGGTATGGCCATGGACCGAAATCCTCCAACAGGACATCCTAAACAAAGCCAAAATCTCCCAAATCAACGAAAAACATCTGAGTATGAAAACACGACAATTAACATTACCAATGTTCCCTTTGAACATGGTTCTATTTCCGGGTGAAACTACAAAGCTTTATATATTTGAGGAGCGATACAAACAATTGGTAGACGACTGTCTTGATAATGGAGCATCTTTTGGCATCCCTTATATCGAAAAAGGTGTCTTAAAGAAATACGGTTGCGAAGTAAAGATTAATCGTATCCTCAAGACTTACGAAAATGGAGGCATGGATGTTCTCGTGGAAGGAACTGGCCTTTTCGAACTCTTAGAGTTTACTGAAGTACTAAGACCAAAATTATACGGGGCGGGTCTTATCGAATACCTCAATATCAATCAGAAAATAGTTCTAAATAACCTGCAGGATGCTACTGTAAATTATTTTGGCACCGTTCAGAATAAATTAATTGATTACGATACTGTATCTAATCTTACCATTTACAGCGTAGCCTCAGCTTTACAGTTAACTTATCCTGAAAAGTACCTTTTACTGGCTTCGCCAAATCAGCAGATTCATTTGCTTAACCTGCTTACCTTTATTATTCACATTATTAATACGGAGCAGCGTTTAAAGGACAGGTTTATTGATAACTAAAAGAACAATTTCCATCTAATTCTTTATTACCTGCCCGGTGGCTTCCGGCTCAGCGTATCCGGTGATTTCTGTTATGTTGCCTGAATAATAAATGTTTCCACTTTTACCAATATAGTACTTAAGTCTCTTCAGGCTCGAACCATTGAGATAAACGTCGCCGATGCTTACTGTCTGGATCCCGGCGTACTCAGAAATGATCAACTCTTCAGCATGTACGAAATTTGTTCCACGGGTATATGAGTTCAGGTACTTTGTTGAACCTGAAAGATAAAGATCTCCGTTTCCATTGCTTTCAGTTGTAATAACATCAAAGGTTCCATCCAGGTGCAGGTTGCCGGAGCTCAGTATTTTGAGATAAATTGAGTCCTGGACAAAATTCCCGTCAAAACGAATGTCAGAAACGCTGTTATGTGTTAAAGCAGCCAGGCGTGGTAGGGTAACGGTAACCGTAACATGTTTTTTATATCCTCTTACCACGTTGCACTTATTTCTATTTTCAATTTTCAGCGTGCCATTTTCTACTCCGGTAAAAATTTTATTCATAATGTGTTTACCTGAAGATACTTCTGCTTTGTATTCTGTTCCCTGCACTATCACAATATCTATTTTATCCTCCAATTCAATACGACTGAAAGCATCCAGATTTCTGACCTCTGTTGTTTCGGGTCCATTGGATTTAAAACAATCAAAAGAGCCAGGCTTTTTACATCCCTGCAAAACAATAGCTAAAAGTGAGTATGTAATCAGGTTTTTAATTTTATTTCAAATAAAATCTGTAACCCAGACCGTATTCAAATGTATAGGCCACTGCGAAGTGTGTTCTCAAACCAAAACTCGCAACAAGGCCAGAGCGATGATAATATCTCGCCCCAATGCGACTTACAACACTGCCATCCGGCTTATCCTTCTGAAAAATATAATATCCAATTTCCAAAGGAAAACTCACGCGTCCCACATTATAGGAGTACGATCCCTTGAGGGTAATTCTGAAACGATCTATGCCCTGTGGTGCTTTGCCATAGGCGGTTTCATAGTCAATGAAGTAATTCTGATCGTAAAAGGCATCAAAGCCGATTCCGAATTTATGCGTATTCCTTATGTTGCGATAATAGGCGAGCGAGAATAAACTTGTTATGAGTTCCTTGCTGGCTATTTCGTGTTGATTGAATCCAACTGCTGCATAAGCAAGGATTTCGTTTTTTGTTTTGGCCCTCGTGGAAGAATCAATAGTTGTGACAACAGGTTTGCGGGAAGAAGGGATCAGGTAGTTGAGTCCGAAATTTAAACTAACAACATTCAGCCCAAGATTTGGATTTTTTGCTTTGCCATTACTTGCATGTGTAAAAGCAAAGCCAGGTTCAAAACGTAATTGTTTACTCAGTTTGAGTTGCCAGAACCATTTAAATTGCACAAATGCATTTACTCCGCTACCTATTGCAATGTTCTTGTGGTTTGCCCGAATGTCGAAATGTTTGGTAAGATAAGTGGCCCCTATACAAATGCGCATCACCACACGGGAAGCTTTTATCTTTTCGTTTAAGGGAATTTCGATGTAAGGAGCCAGCGTAAATGCATAACCAAGCTGGGAAGGATTCTTAAAGTCCATGCACTGCATTGTTATCCCCAGATCCGGCATGTTATTTTCTTTATGCCATATTTTATTGCCAAGGGTCGGCTTTGAAATGTTTAACTCGTAGTTTGTAGGATAGCCTTTTACAAGATGACCAATGCTGATCCGATGTACCAGGATAAAACCCTGATTAATAACAGGTTTAATCTGCCATTCTGGGTTACCAGTAACACCATTTTGTGAATAGGCCTTTAAACTGCCTATAAACAACATTAAAACTGCATATAAAAACCGTCGGAGCAAGCGGCAAAAATAAATAAAATTAGCAAACCTTTAATTTCACAAAAGGGTAATGGAGCATTAAATTGCTAAATTTGCGCGTATGGACGAACGTGCGGGTTCCTTTTTAAGATTGCTGAAGATAATGGACGAACTCAGGGAACAATGCCCCTGGGACAAAAAACAAACCATTGACAGTATAAGGCACTTAACCATTGAGGAGACCTTTGAGCTAAGCGATGCCATCCTGAAAAAAGACATGAACGAGATCAAAAAAGAACTCGGAGATATTCTGCTTCACATTGTTTTTTATTCGCGTATTGCAAGCGAAACCAACAGTTTTGACATTAAACAAGTAATTGATACCCTTTGCGAAAAGCTAATTTTCAGACATCCACATATTTACGGTGATGTGAAAGCAGACAATGCCGAACAAGTGGCCAGGAATTGGGAACAGATTAAACAAAAAGAAAAGGATGGCAATAAAACAGTTCTTTCTGGCGTTCCAAATAGCATGCCGGCACTTTTAAAAGCTTACAGAATTCAGGAAAAAGCTAAAGCGGTTGGGTTTGACTGGGAAAAACCAGAACAAGTGTTTGAAAAAGTGAAGGAAGAACTGCAGGAATTCGAAGCTGAAGTACAAAAAGGGGATCGCCAGAAATCTGAAAAGGAATTTGGTGATATACTTTTCTCACTTATTAATTATGCGCGTTTCCTGGATATCAATCCGGAAGATGCCCTGGAACAGACCAATAAAAAATTTATCGCCCGCTTTGGCTACATGGAAAAAAAAGTAAAGGAACAGGGTAAACAAATATCCGATTGCAAACTGTCTGAACTCGACGTGTATTGGAATGAAGCGAAACAACTGCAATAAGTGTGAAGGAATTTCTTAAAAATAACATACTACCTCTTCTTGTTTATTTTCTGCTTGTAATAACAGCCATTGCCTACCTCAATCTTTACGGAAAGGAAAATATAAGCTTATATCTGAACCGTTATGTGGGTAATGCATTTTTTAATAATTTTTTCTATTATATTACTTACCTGGGCGACGGACGGCTGGTGGCGTTTATGCTTTTGGCTATAATGCTCCATAATGTAAGGCTTGGGATTTGCTCAACGTTGTCCTTTTTGTCCGCCACGCTTGCCGCTAATCTGCTTAAATACACTTTGTTTGATGATGTAAACCGGCCTTATTTTTATTACCAATACCTGATGAATAAAAGTCAGGCAATTAACTATGTTGAGGGTGTGGACCTGCACATACACAATAGTTTTCCGAGTGGACATTCCACACAGGTATTTGCTGTTTTGATGTGCCTGGTTTTTGCGAGTAAGAAGAAAAGTTTTAAATTATTGTGGTTGGCCATTGCCGTGTTAACATCTTTGAGTCGTGTCTATTTGTCGCAACACTGGGTAACAGACATTACTGCGGGAAGTTTTATTGGTTTTGTTTTTAGTCTTATTTTTGAATACCTTATCATTTACAAAAATAAATTTCCGAAGCTTAACCAATCGCTCGGCGTTTTTATAAATCGTGCAGGGAATACTCCGAAATAATACTCTTGTAATTTTATTAATAAGCCTAATAGCGGGACTTATTTTTATTCCTTTTATCGGCAATTGTCCTTTATTTGACTGGGATGAAGTGAACTTCGCTGAATGTGCCCGCGAAATGATTGTATCGGGAAATTATTCTCAGGTTCAAATGAACTTTCGTCCATTCTGGGAAAAGCCCCCATTTTTTATCTGGTTGCAAGCGTTAAGTATGAATTTATTTGGTGTGAACGAATTCGCCGCCCGTTTTCCAAATGCTGTATGTAGCATTGCCTCTCTCATTTCTATCTATCTCATTGGAAAAAAGATTTATTCTGCAAAATTTGGAATCGTCTGGTGTTTCGTTTATGTCTCAACAACACTTCCATATTTTTATTTTAAATCTGGCATTATTGATCCCTGGTACAACCTTTTTATATTCTTGTCGGTTTATAATGCGTTTTGTTTTTTAAATAATCCTGAAGGTAAAAAAGAACTTCTCAATGCTTTGGCCGCCGGCTGTTTCCTGGGGCTTGCGGTTTTAACGAAAGGCCCAGCCGCCTTGCTGGTTACTGGTTTAACAATCCTTGCTTACCTTATCTGGAACCGTGACCTGAAGGTTCTTTTAAAGCGAAGTTTTATTTTATTTGCATTCTCAACGCTTTTAATAGGCGGGTCCTGGTTCCTTGTTGAATGGGCAAAGGGCAACGGTCACATTATACGCGAGTTTATCGATTACCAGATAAGACTTTATGAAACGGGAGATTCAGGACATGATGGCCCTTTCTTTTACCACGTGGTCGTTCTTCTTATAGGTTGTTTCCCAACTTCCATTATTTTTATTTTCTCCTATTTAAGCCGCAATGGTCTTACACCATTCCAGAAACGGGCCAGAAAAATGTTCTTGCTTTTATTCTGGGTAGTTTTAATTCTGTTCTCAATTGTCAAGACCAAGATCGTCCACTATTCATCACTCTGTTACTACCCGCTTACATTCGTTGCTGCTTTGGGCATCGTGAATAATTTCCAACAGCTTAGGATTAATTCATTTTTAAAAGTGCTATACTGGATTTGTGCCATCCTTTTGTCAATTGCATTCACTGCAATTGGTTTTGTGGAGCATTTCAAAAATTCTATTATCAGCAGCGGCTTAATCCAGGATGAATTTGCAGTTCAAAACCTAAGTGCCGACGTAAAATGGACAGGCTTCGAGTTTCTCTTAGGACCGATGCTATTAACAGGATCTATCCTTATCTATCTTTCGGTAACACGAAAAAAGATAAAACTCTTATACGGCGGTTTGTTCGTGCAATTTTTATTTATAAGCCTTGCTATAGCTTTAATCGTTCCCAAAATAGAACAATATAGCCAGCACGCCGCAATCGAATTTTATAAATCCGCTGCAAAACACAAGTGTTATATAGAAACAGAAGGATTTAAAAGCTACGCCTATATTTTTTATTCTAACCGTTTACCTGAAGATTACCGAAATCCGGACCAGATTAAATATGTGGAAAAACAACTTGACGCGATGGAGAAGTCGGGATTTACAAGATTATCTGGTTTCTCTACTGCAAATACTCTTTGGATGGAAGAGGGAAAAATTGATCGCCCGGCTTACCTGGTAAGCAAAACAAAGGATGAGCAATCTCTGTTAAAGAATGTTGAAATCAAGAAACTTTATCAAAAAAACGGGTTCTCATTCTTCGTGCGAATGCCTTCAAAAACTGACAAATAGTCAAGTTTTTGTACTGGCACAAAATATGATTTAACTTCGTTACACTTATTAGAGTTCTATTCATGGATTTTGGAGATTTAAGGCTAAAACACGGTATTGACGACGATTCCGACTTTATTCCACTGTTAAGTACGGAAGACGAAAACAATATGTTGAACGAAAAGATTCCTGCCGTGCTGCCAATTTTGCCGCTACGGAATACGGTACTTTTCCCTGGAGTTGTGATACCAATTACCGTTGGTCGTGACAAGTCTATTCATTTAATTAAAGATTATTACAAGGGCGACAAGACCATTGGCGTTGTGGCCCAGAAAAGCGATAGTACTGAAGAACCCACAGGGGACGATTTATATCGTGTAGGAACCGTAGCTCAGATCATTAAAATGCTGAGGATGCCAGATGGCAACACCACGATTATCATTCAGGGAAAAAAGCGCTTTAAAATCGACAAATACATTCAGACAGATCCTTATCATAAGGCCATGGTCTCCGATTTCGACGAAATCAAACCAGAGTCAAATGACAAGGAGTTCCAGGCGATTATTTCAAACCTGAAAGAGACTTCAACGCAAATTGTAAAGATCTCGCCAAATATTCCAAGCGACGCCAGTTTCGCGATTAACAATATTGAAAGCCCAACATTTCTTGTCAATTTTATTTCCTCCAACATGAATGCTAAAACGGAGGATAAACAAAAAATGCTGGAGGTTCCGAATCTTAAAGAACGTAGTTTGCTTGTTCTGGAATACCTGAACAAAGAATTTCAGATGCTTGAATTGAGGAACCAGATCCAGAATAAAACAAAAATGGATCTTGACAGGCAGCAACGTGAGTATTTCCTCAATCAGCAAATCAAAACAATCCAGGAAGAGCTTGGAGGTACTAATTTTGAGCAGGAAATCCAGGAGTTTAGAGAAAAAGCCGAAAAGAAAAAATGGAGTGCCGAAATAAAAGAACTTTTTGATAAACAACTTTCAAAACTGCAGCGCATGAATCCAAATGCTGCGGAGTACGGCATTCAAACGAATTATATTGAGTTACTTCTCGAACTTCCCTGGGATGAAATGACCAAAGATAATTTTGATCTGAAAAATGCCCAGCAAATTTTAGATGAAGATCATTTTGGATTGGAAAAAGTAAAAGATCGTATCATAGAACACCTGGCTGTATTAAAGCTGAAAGGAGATATGAAATCTCCGATTATTTGTTTATATGGTCCTCCGGGGGTTGGAAAAACCTCGTTGGGAAAAAGCATTGCCAAAGCATTAAACAGAAAATATGTTCGAATGAGTCTTGGTGGTTTAAAGGACGAGAGTGAAATAAGAGGTCACCGTAAAACATATATTGGTGCTATGCCTGGCCGGATTATTCAAAACCTTAAAAAGGTTCAATCTTCAAATCCGGTATTTATACTCGATGAGATTGACAAGGTTGGGGCGGACTACCATGGAGATCCTTCATCGGCTCTCCTTGAAGTACTAGACCCTGAACAAAACGCTACATTCTACGATAATTTCCTGGAGCTTGATTATGATCTGAGCAAGGTAATGTTCATTGCAACCTGCAATAATCTTAATACCATACAACCTGCGTTAAGAGATCGTATGGAAATTATTGAAGTAAATGGTTATACTGTTGAAGAGAAGCTTGAAATAGCAAAACGTCATCTGATTCCAAAGCAGGTAGAGGAAAGTGGATTAAAAAAATCGCAATTAAAACTCAGCGACAAACTGCTTGAATTCCTGATTGAAAATTATACGGCTGAAAGTGGCGTGAGGAACCTGGAAAAAAAGATCGGTAAAATAGCCAGAGCAGCAGCGGTGCATATAGCGAGAAATGAGGACATTCCTAAATTGACGGAAGAAGTAATTGTAAAAATTCTTGGTCCATCGCATATTAAAGACAAATACCAGGGCAATGATATTGCGGGCGTTGTAACAGGTTTAGCATGGACCCAGGTTGGCGGCGACATTTTGTTTATTGAAACAAGCTTGAGTAAAAGCCGAGCGGGAAAATTAACTCTGACCGGAAATTTAGGGGAGGTTATGAAAGAAAGTGCAACTCTTGCTTTAGAATACCTGAAGGCACATCCGCAGGTTCTGGGCTTGAACCATGACATTTTTGAGGAAAACAACATTCATATTCACGTACCTGAAGGAGCTACTCCAAAAGACGGACCGAGCGCCGGTATCGCTATGTTAACCTCCCTGGCAAGCGCGTTTACAAAACGTAAAGTAAAACGTGCGCTTGCCATGACGGGTGAAATCACCCTTCGGGGCAAGGTACTCCCTGTAGGAGGTATCAAAGAAAAAATTCTTGCAGCTAAAAGAGCCGGAATAAAAGAAATTATTCTTTGCACTGACAATAAAAAAGATGTTGACGATATTAAGGCGGAATACCTGAAAGGGCTCACGTTTCATTATGTAAATCAGATGGAGGAAGTTCTTCAGCTCGCTCTCCTGAAAGAAAAAGTAAAGGATTAGTTTCCCGAACCTGATATCTGCTAAAATTTTGCTACAATATTATTTGTATTTTCGAAAAACCCTTCGAAGAATATTATGCGTCTTTTTAGCAAACTTGCTTGTATTGCAATTTTAATAAGCTCTTCTCGTGTGTTTGCGCAGGCAGTCCCGGCAGACAAATCAACCTTAAGTTATATAGATGTTTATTTTGAAACAGATTTTGTAAAAGATGCTGCACAATATGAATTGGCACTTTATTCAGACTCTCTTCATGCAATAAACGATCAGGCCGAGAAAACACTGAGCGGAAAATTACCTGCTTTTTACCTTAAAGATCTTAACTGGAACAGTCGTTATTTCTGGAAAATAAAAACATACAATAACCGTGGAGAGCTTTCTAATGGTGGCTCCATCAGAAGTTTCAGAATTTGCCAGAAAGTAAATTATATCACATTTGATGAGATT
>JAEUTM010000451.1 GCA_016788025.1 Bacteroidia bacterium | reverse complement strand
AGCAGTTTTCGCATAAATATTATTTCATTTTTTTGTCAGAATAAGTCAAAACCTTTACATTTAAGGCTTCCCGCATGGTAAGATTCCCCCTTTTGATTTCTTTGGCTGTGTTGTGTATTTCACTAAATGCGCAGATTACGTTAATTGGGCATGCCATGATCAACAACAGTCCACTGACTCAGGTGGGCATTGTTGTGAATGAAGGAACCACGATCCTAAAATCTTTTAATACCCAGGCAAAATCTGATTTCAAAATTGTGCTTGATTTTGGTAAAGTTTACCGCATTTATTTTTCGCATCCCAAAAGCCCTGTTATGTTTATGGAGGTGATAGGAAATAATATTCCTGCTGAAAAAAAATCGTATCTCATGACTTATGAACTCAACGTTCCATTTGTATATAAGATAGATGAAGACGTTGATACAACTGTTTTTACAAGTGCATTTCACCGCGTTGTATTTGATGGCAATCGTTTAATGGTTGAAGACACAAGTTATAACAATGCCTTCGCGAAGAATATCATCAGAAAGGCCCACAGGTATGAAAAAGGTAATACTGGCAAAAACCTCGAAACCTCGCGCACTTTAACAGGACGCGTGTGTTTTAATAACGATAAAAATGAGCATATCAGGGATAAAGCGATTGAGCTTTTAGACAAATCGGGAAATACTGTAAAAACTGCTTCGACCAATCATTTTGGTCAATTTTGTTTCACAGGAATCAACCCTTCGGAAATAAGTAGAATAAGAATTGTTACAAAATGCCATGGTTCCTGCACTGTTGCCTCGTTATATTCAAATGATTGGGCGAACCTGGGAAACAGTCCTGTTGTAAATGGAAATTCTGAATGGACGCTTCAGCAAACTGAGCTTATGAAACTCAATGATGACTATTTCACTTCTAACATTGGCGGAAAACTAGTGTCATCTTCATCCAAAGAAAAAAAGTTTTTCGCAAAAAAGGACGTTTACCTCTGCAACAAATACAATACGGTTATTCAGAAAATTCAGACAAATCTTATTGGGGCTTTTGTTTTTCAGGATATTAAACCAGACAATACCTATCACCTGTGTATAAATAAGTCTGATCTTGTTCCTGGTGAAAAACTCGATCTTTTGACCAAGGAAGATGTTTTTATTACAAGTTTTGACACCATTGTTGCAGGTAAACAAGCCTTAAGAATTTTCAGCAATAGCAATAAAAGATTTAACGAACTTTCAGTCGACAATGATGAGATCAAAATGGATGTTAAGGCAACCATTTTTGGCGATAATGTAAATAATCCCATTGGCAAACTCAAGATACTTCTGCTGAACGACGATTATGAAGTAATAGACAGTGCCATAACTGACAATTTCGGAACTTTTAAGTTTAAGTATCTTCCTTTTCTCAAACGATTTTATTTAAGTGCGGAGAACACGGACAATATACTGGATGTTTTTAAGAACATTTTGATTTATAGCAGCGACGACAATCTCATTAAAATAATGACGCATCAAAAGGGTAATAAATTCTCTTACAGTCCGCTAAATACAGAAATATCCAGTTTGAGAGACATTGAACTTGAAGATCCGTGGCTTGAATTGATCGACGAGAAAAAACCTGCTTTGCCGGAAAAACGGGCCATCCTGGCTCCTGGCAAATCTATCGTTGAAAATATATTGTTTGAGAACAACAAAGCAGAAATCAGCGCTCAATCGAAAGAAGTTCTTGATAAAATCATTTTGGTGTTAAACGCAAATAAGCAGCTGAAGATAGAAGTCGGCGCTCATACAGATTCGAAAGGAGACGCTGAAACAAACCTAAAACTAAGTGATGCCAGAGCCAAAACTGTTAAGGAATACATGGTAAAAAACGGTATTGAAACTGGTCGAATAATTGCAAAAGGCTACGGAGAATCAAAACTCTTAAACAAATGCCAGGACAACACGCCTTGCAATGAAACTGAGCATGCACAGAATCGCCGAATTGAATTTAAAGTACTGGGAGAATAAAATACATGAAAACAACAGAAATAAATTTTAAGGTTACCGTAGACGAAAACAACTTGCCGTCTAAAATTACCTGGAGTGCTCCGGACGCAGGGGATTCAAGCGAATGCAAAAGTTTGATGATAGCTTTGTGGGATGCAAAAGAAAATAATACGCTTAGAATCGATCTTTGGACTAAGGATATGATGGTGGATGAAATGAAGAAATTTTTCCATCAAAACGTTGTTACTCTCACAGATACTTATGTGCGGGCAACTGGTGATGAAAACACCGGAAAAAAAGTAAAACAGTTCTTTTCTGAAATTGGAAAAGAAATTGGAGTGTTAATGTAAGATCAGCAACAGCTTCGCTAGCCAATTTAGAATGTTAAAAGTCATCATTGCGAGTAAAATACACCTTACAATGATTGAACCTTCGTTTTAACTGATTAAAGTATTTCTGAAATCAGGGTTATCGTATTAAATTAGTAATCAGGTCGTTAATTTGACCGTATTATTTTAACACGAAATTTACTTTGAGGCATCTTTACTTTTTATTAGTTGCTATTCTTTCACTGCTTAATTCTTCGCTGTGGTCACAAAACCAGGCGTCCAACTGGTATTTTGGTCAGAACGCTGGATTGAACTTCAGCACTAATCCTCCCACGATCACCACAAACGGTGCCATGTCTACGGCTAACTCTTGCGCCAGTATGTCCGATGCTAACGGTAATCTCCTTTTTTATACTAACGGTATCACTGTATGGGATGCTACGCATAATTCAATGGCCAATGGAACTGGATTGGCAGGGACATTCAGCTCCTACCAGGGATGCATCATCCTACCTCAACCCGGTAGTAGCAGTCTTTATTATATTTTTTATGCGTACGCTGTATGTAGTTCTGTAACTTTCACCAACACAATTTATTATTCAGTAGTTGATATGAGTCTCGCTTCTGGTGCCGGATCAGTAACAACAAAAAATGCTGTTTTGTATACTGGAACTTCCAGCTCGGATAATCCTTCCGGAAAACTTGCTGCAACAAGGCATTGTAACGGAACTGATATTTGGTTGCTTTCGAAAGACGGGATGTATAACAGCTCCACTTCCTGGACTCCAAACTTCAGAGCATTTCTGCTAACCTCAACAGGCCCGTCAACTACTGCAGTTGTTTCCGCTGCAGCAACGTATAGCAACAATAACTATTGTGACTGGTGGACTGGAATGAAAATATCTCCTAACGGGAAAAAATTGGGTTGTACCAATTATAATTACAACAATAACAACTTGGGCGGTTGCGTTGAATTGTATGACTTTGACAACTCTACGGGTGCTGTTTCTAATTCTCTTATTTTAACCACTAATACAAATACCTGGTCTTACGGTCGTGGATGTGAATTTTCATCAGATGCCACTAAGTTTTATGCAAGTGTCTATCATTGGACAAGCTCATCCAGTACTTATAATACAGATCTTTACCAATGGGATCTGTGCGCAGGTTCTCCTACAGCAATTGTTGCATCCATATACACAGTTAATTCAGTGCCGGGAACTAATTCTGGCTTTGGCATGCAACTGGCGCCCGATGGTAAAATATATATGACCGTTAATAACAGTCAATCGCAAGTCCTGGATGTAATTAACAGTCCTAACTCTTTAGGTTCGGCTTGTGCTTTTTCAGCGCAGGCGCAGAGCATTGCTCCTAAATATGCCTGGTCTTCATTACCAAACTTTATGACCAGTTACTTAATCCAACGACCACCTCCAGTTCCCT